>VBGU01000136.1 GCA_005881085.1 Chloroflexota bacterium
GCCCGCGATGCTGTCGACGTTCTGCAGGCCCGCCGCCTCGAGGCGCGAGGGGAGATCGCCGGGCCGTGTCGAAGGTCCGGTCAGCCAGCCGAAGGCAAGGTCGCCGTAGCGCTGGCGGACCTTCTCGATCATGGCGTCGGCCTCGCGCTCGGAGAACCGTGCGTCCCCGCAGAGATTCGCGAGCGGATGCGAAAGTTTGGTGATGCGCCCGCGCAGCCCGGGGATGCCGAGGTCCTGCGAGAGGCCATGGACAGCCGGATAGATGAAGAGGGTCGATTCGATCGCCTCGACCAGCTCGCGCTCGGCTACGGCGTTCATGCGACGAGCGAGCGTAGCGCCCGCCGCACGAGCTCGCGCGCGAGGGTGACCTTGTACCCGTTATCGCGCAGCGGCGTTGCGCCGGCGAGCAGCCGGTCCGCCGCGTCGGCGCAGCTCGCATCGTCAAGTGTGGTTCCTTCGAGGGCCTTCTCCGCGGCGATCACGCGCCACGGCACGGGCGCGAGGCCGCCCATGATCACGCGCACGTCGCGTGCGACGCCGCGTTCGATCCTCGCCGCCGCGGCGACCGAGACGAGAGCGAAGCTCCAGGCCTTTCGATCCATCGCCTTGAGATACGTCCCGCGTCTAGCGAGCGCCGCCTCCGGCACGCGAACTTCGGTGATGAGCTCGCCCGGACGCAGCGAATGCTCCCGCCGCTCTTTGCCGTGCGGCGCGATGAAAAGGTCGGCGAGCTTCATCCGCCGCGTGCCGCGCGAGCTCGTCAGCGCGATCTCGGCGTCGTATGCGAGGAGCGCCGGCACAAGATCGGACGGCGAGACGATCACGCACTCGTTCGCGCCGATGATCGCGTGGTAGCGGTTCTCTCCGTCGATCGCGAAGCAGCGGCTGCCGCCCTTGAGCCAGCAAACCGTTCCCTCGTCGCGGAAATACCAGCAGCGATTTCGCTGCAAGAGGTTCCCGCCGACGGTCCCCATCGTGCGCAGCTGCACCGTCGCCGCATCGCGCAGCGACTCGCGAACGATCGGCATGGTCTTCGCCAGCGCGTCGCTCGTCTCGAGCTCGACGAGCGGCGTGAGCGCGCCGATCCGGAGACCGCGACCCTTCGCGTGAGACCAGCCGCGCAGGCCCTCGATGCCAGTGAGATCGACGAGCGACTGCGGGCGGGCGAGGCCGTCCTTCATCAGGCCGACGAGATCGGTGCCGCCGGCGAGCGCGACCGCGCCGTTGCGCAGCATGCGGAGGGCTTCGGCGAGCGCGCGCGGTCGGGCGTAGGAGAAGGCGTTCAAGAGCGCGCCCCGGCGACGGCGAGTGCCTCGAGCACGCGCGCGCGAGTGAGCGGCGCGTGCCGAACGCGCGCGCCGGTGGCGTTAGCGACCGCGTTCGCGATCGCCGCCGCGGTCGGGATGATGGGCGGCTCGCCGAGGCCCTTGATGCCGAGGTTGTTCGCCTTGCGGTCCGGTCGATCCACGAACTTGACCGTGATCTTCGCGGGCACATCCTTCACCGTGGGCACCTTGTAATTCTCGAGGTTCGCGTTCATCACGCGACCCGTCGCCCGATCGAGGAATCGCTCCTCGCTGAGCGCGAAGCCAAGCGCCTGGAGCACGCCGCCCTCGACCTGCGAGCGCGCCGTCGTCGGATTGACGATGCGTCCGATGTCGTGCACGGCGACGATGTGCTCGACCGTGATTTCACCCGTGTGCACGTCGACTTCGACTTCGGCGAAGTGGGCGCCAAACGTGCGCTGAGAAAGGTCGGGGTCGTTCGGGTGGCGGGCGCCCCTGCCGATGACCGTGTTGTTCTCCACCTTGCTCAGAATCTCGCCGAGCGGCGTGCGCGCTCCCTTGCTCACGATCGCGCCGCCTTCCAAACGAAGCTCGGCCTTCGGCGTTTCGAGCACACCCGCCGCGGCACCGAGCAGCTGCTCTTTCGCGTCACGGGCAGCGATGCGAACAGCCGGCCCCATCGACGCGGTGGTGACGGACCCCGCCGAAATCGGCCCATACGGGTGGTCCGTGTCGCCGATGCGCACCTGCATCGCGTCGAGATCGACGCCGAGCTCGTCGGCGCAGATCTGAGCGAGCACGGTCCGCGTTCCCGTCCCGATATCCTGCGTTCCGGCGGTCAGCACGACGGTTCCGTCGGGATTCACATGGACCGTCGCGTACGCGGGCGGCCCGCCGCCGCCTCCCCAGATCTGCGTCGCCATCCCGATCCCCCTCCGTCGATGTGGCGCGGAGCCGCGGATCCCACCGGAGCGGCGGCGCTGCCATCCGATCTCCGCGGCGCCGATGCGATAGCACTCGAGGAGATGCTTGTCCGAGTATTTCTTTCCGCTCATCGGGTCCTTCGGCGACCCGGCGTGCTTGCGTCGAAGAGTCAGCGGGTCGACGCCCATCTTCTCGGCGAGCTCGTCGACCGCCGACTCGAGGGCAAACGTTCCTTCGACGTAGCCCGGCGCACGAAACGCGGCAAGCGACCCGGCGTTGGTGACCACCTTGTACGACTTCGAGGACAGGTTCGCGATGTCGTAAAGCGTGTTCGTCGGGCCGGTGGGATTGGCGACCCACCTGCCCTGTCCGACGTTGGCCCAGGAGGTGTGCTCGATCGCGGTGATTCGGCCGGCCTTGCCGCCGATCCGGAACTGCTGCAAGGTCGCCGAGCGGTTGCCGGCGGCGATGTTCTCCTCCTCGCGCGTGAGGACGCAGCGGACGGGCCGTCCGAGCTGCATCGAGAAGAGAGACGCGATGATCGAATACTTCCCCGCACCGCCCTTTGAACCGAAGCCGCCGCCCATGTAGTCGCACAGCACACGGATCTTCGAGAACGGAAGCTTCAGCGCGGTCCGAAGGCCCTGGCGCACGCCGAACGTGTGCTGGGTGGACTCGTAGACCGTGAGCTGTTCGCCGTCCCAGGCCGCGACCGCGCCGTGCGTCTCGAGCGAGTTGTGCACCTGCGTCGACGTCCGGTAGGTCGCGTCGACGACGAAGTCAGCCTCCTTGAGGGCGCGCTTCGCGTCGCCACGCTTGTGCGTCGCGGCCTCGGCGACGTTGCCGTCCGTGTCGAGGCGCGGCGCCATGTCGCCGATGGCTTCCTCCAGATCGACCACGTGCGGCAGCAGCTCGTAGTCGACCTCGATGAGACGAAGCGCTTCGACCGCCGTCTGCTCGTCGTCCGCGGCGACCGCGGCGACCTCGTCACCGACGAAGCGGACCTCCTCGCGGAAGATCGTTTCCTCGCCGCGGAACGCCGCCTTCGGCGCATTGAAGCGGTGGAGCACGCCGCGAACGCCCGGTAGCTTCTCAGCCTTCTTCGTGTCTATCCGGCGCACGCGCGCGCGCGGATACGGGCTCCGCAGCACGCGGACGTAGAGCATGCCGGGGAGGTAAACGTCCTGCGTGTAACGCGCGCGGCCGGTGACACGCTGGACGCCGTCCACCCGTCGGCGCGATCGCCCGATCTCGCTGAACTCGGTCCCCGCCGCGGGGAGCGGTAGATCCTTGCCTTCGACGAGGACGAGCGACTCGAAGATCTCGCCCTCGAACTCCTCGCGGCTCTTAACGACGCGCGGCATCAGCGGCGTTTCCCTGCGCTGACGCCGGCTTTGACGATGTTCGGGTATGCGCCGCAGCGGCAGAGGTTCCCGGCGACCGCGCGGCGGACATCATCCTCGGTCGGCCCCGCGTTCTCTCGAAGCAGGGCGACGATCGACATGATCTGGCCCGGCGTGCAGAAGCCGCATTGGAAGGCGTCGGCATCGATGAACGCGCGCTGCACCGGATGGAGCTCGCCGTCCTTGGCGATCCCTTCGATCGTCTCGATGGACTTCCCTTCGCACGCGACGGCGAGCGTCATGCACGAATAAACGGGGCGTCCGTCGACAAGGACGGTGCACGCGCCGCACGTTCCCTCGTCGCAGACCTTCTTCGTCCCGGTGAGAGCGAGCGTCTCTCGAAGAGTGTCCAGAAGCGTGCGGCGGGGCGCGCCGTGGACCGTGACCGACTCGCCGTTCACCGTCAGCGCGACGTCGGTCGCGCCCGGACCGCGCAGCACGGTACGGCCCGCGGATGTGAGGGGAGGCACCGCGAAATGGTAGCCGTCGTCGGGGGTCTGAGGGGGCGAAGCCCCCTCAATCGCTCGTATGCTGACCGCGCTCTCACAGGAGGTCGCAAGCGAGATGAGTATTCAGCGCGTCGGAGTCGTCGGCTTCGGTCAGATGGGTTCAGGAATCGCTCAGATCTGCGCGCAGGCGGGCCTCGACACGCTGGTGCGCGAGGTCGAGCAATCGCTCGTGGACAAGGGGTTCCAGCGGGTGGACGGTTCGCTGGCCCGGTTGGTCAAGAGCGGGCG
>VBGU01000137.1 GCA_005881085.1 Chloroflexota bacterium
ATCGTGAAAGCGATAACGACGAGCGACGACACCGTCGCCGCGCTCCGGGAATTCGCGGTGAAGATCGGAAAGACGGGTGTGGTCTGCAAGGACACGACCGGCTTCATCGTGAACCGGCTGATGGTTCCCTACCTCCTCGGCGCCATCCGCATGCTCGAGCTCGGCGTCGCGACGAAAGAGGACATCGACAACGCGGTGAAGCTCGGCCTCGGGTACCCGATGGGACCGTTCGAGCTCATCGACTACACCGGCGTAGACATCAACTACCACGTCGCGAACGTCT
>VBGU01000138.1:0-2457 GCA_005881085.1 Chloroflexota bacterium
CGACACGGCGCTCACCGTGCCGGTGCCGCTCAAGAGATCGCCGTTCCACACCGCCCGCGCTTCCCTGGTAGCCGCCATGTCACACCTCCCGATCGCCCACAGGGTACGGATGTGGCGGCTCCTTCGGCAGGAGCCATGGCAGCGCCTCGTCCATGGGTCGCGCGAGAGTCCCGAACTGATCGGAGGTGATGTGGCCGCGCGCGAACAACGCGAGAGCCGCTCCGTACGCCGCGCGCTCCGCTTTATGACCGGTCTCGCCATGCTCGTACTGCCAGGCCACGAGCGCTTTCCGTCCTTCCGTCATGTCGAAGATCGATCGGCGGAACTCCTCCCATGCCGGACCGCGGTCCGCATTCTCGATGGCGCGGAGCGCCGCGCGCTCCGCTTCGTGGAACGAGTCAATGTGACCGGTCGCGTGCTGATCCCAACCCCACGCCGCGCGCTCGACCCCGGCCGCAGAGAACGTGCCGATCTCGGTGATGAACCGCTTGCGCTCCTGTTGGCTCATGTCAGGCGGCGGCGGATTCGGATCTGTTCGCGCGAGGCGTCTCGAGAGAAAGGATGACCGCTCGCCGTGCAACATCGTCGCCGTGGGTGGCCGCTATGCGTTCACGCGCCTCGTCCACTGATTCCGCGCGGAGGTGATGCCTCAGGTTCCCGTCGATATGCCAGAGGTAGGCGGTCACGAAACATGAAACAGCCTCTGCCCAGCCGGAATTCCCCGCCGAGGACATCAGACCCGGGAGGTATCGCAGCGATCGAGGTCGCCGGTCTGGTAGCCGGTCTTGTACCACTGCTGGCGCTGGGCGGCCGAGCCATGGGTCCACTTCTCCGGCTGCACGCGGCCCTGCGTTTCCTGCTGGATGCGATCGTCGCCGACCGAAGCCGCCGCGTCGAGCGCCTGCGCGATCTCGGCGTCCGTGGGCGCCTCGAGGTAACCGGTGTCCGCCGCGTGCCGCGCCCAGACCCCCGCGAGGCAGTCCGCCTGAAGCTCGACGCGGATCGATGCCGTGTTGTTCTGGCTCTGGCCGGACGAGAGCAGACCGAGCTGGTTCTGCACGTGATGGCCGTACTCGTGAGCCACGACGTATCCCTCCGCGAATGGCCCGCCCTTGGCGCCGAAGCGCTGCGTCAGCTCCTGGAAGAAGCTGATGTCGAGATAGACCTTCTCGTCGTCCGGGCAATAGAAGGGTCCCATCGCGGCTTCGGCGAGGCCGCACGCGCCCTGGGTCGCGTCGGTATAGAGAACGGTCTTCGCCGGTAGATAGGTATCGCCGCGGCGCGCGAACTCGTCGGTCCAATACTTCTGAATGCTGTCGACGAAACCAACGATGCGGCAGTCGTCACGCTTGTTGGCATCGGCACCGGTCTGGCAATCCTGCACCGAGGGCGCGCCGTCGATGGAGGGGTTGGTCCCACCGTAGTCCGAGAGTGGATTCACACCGAGCAGCAGCGCGATGATCAGGATGACGAGTCCGAGCCCGCCGCCTCCGACGACGATCGGACCGCCGAGGCCACCGCCGGATCCGCCGCGTCCGCGCTGGTCTTCGACCTGCGACGGATCGAGAGGCGCGTTGCCTCGGAATGTCATGCTCGAACGCAGCCGCAATTAGGAGGCCAGGCGGCGTAGGCTCCTGCGAATGACGAAAAAAGCCGAAACGGCCGAGGGCGTGTGGGAGATCCACGCGGGCGTCCCGCGCGCGAAGAAATCGGCGCGGAGGACCGGCGCCGTCGAAGACCTTTACTACAACAACCCATACGGCTACACGATCGAGCGCGTGTGGTTCGACGGGAAAGTCATCTTCGCGACCGAGCAGGGCGAGGTCGACGTCGACCCGAAGAAGGTCAAGGTCGCGCAGGAATACCAGATCGTCTACTCGGTGCGGCTGAACGCGAAAGGTACGCTCGTCCGCGAGCCCGTTCGCGTTCCCGGACAGCTCAACATCTACGACTCGATCCCGGGCATGAAGAAGTACAGCCCGATCTGGCAGTTCAACTACGTGATCGTTCCGCGTGATTACGTTCCGAATGCGCTTCGCTCGGAACGCGACTGCCTCGCCAGCGGCTACGAGATCAGACGGAGCCGCGTCTTCGAGAACTGACCGGTGCTCTAGAGGCCTGCGGTCGCAGGCTGGCGCTCGAGCCAGGCCGCTGCCTCCTTGGAGCGACGGAAGCGATAGACGGTGAGGTGCGTCTGTTCAGGGCGCGCGAGGATCAGCGGTAGCTCGCGCCTGCGGCGCCGGTACGTCTTGAGCGCCCACCAGAAGAGCGTCTCGCGCGCCAAGAACTGGTTCCGAAATGTTTCGCGGTTCCCTGTCCCCCGCCACAGTTCCTCGCCGCTCCGGATCCGACGCACAGCGCGCTCGAGTAGTCGCGCGAAGATCACGCTGATCGGCGGGTCGAGCCAGATCACGGTGTCGGCGCGCGGCCACACCAGATCGCGCGCGCCGCGACCGC
>VBGU01000138.1:2484-7421 GCA_005881085.1 Chloroflexota bacterium
CGACGCGCTCCTTGAATACGTCGACGGCGACGAGCGTCCAGTTCGGACCCCACGCGAGCGCGTCGAGCTCGACGAAAGGCACGCCGAGCCGACGCGCCAGTTGACGCGCGAATGTCGTTTTTCCGGAGCCGGTCGAACCAACTACGGAGATTCGTCGCGGCGAGCCCAGTGGTGAAACAGGCCGAGGCCGACCTCTAGGCCTTCTCTACCTTCTCGACGGTGTAGTCCTTACCCTGACGTTTCCCCTTGACTTTTCCGACCGCCGCTTGTCGGAGCGATTTGGTGACGCTGTCGGTCAGCTCCTGATCCGCTGGGGTGCCCGGCTCATTGGATGCCCCTGGCGCGGCTACCGTCACCTCAACGATCACCACGAAACGGTGAAACGACACGTTCTTCCCCCTCTCGCCCCTATCGGGGCACCTAACACGGAATAGTCCTCAGGCAGTCAAGTCGGCTACCCAGCCGCACCTAAACTCGCCCCGTGCCGCAGGAACGGAAGGTCGTGACCGTCCTGTTCGCGGACATCGTCGATTCGAGCGCTACGACCCGGTCGTATGACGCCGAGGTGCTCCGCGCGGCACTCGCGCGCATGTTCGCCAGGACGCGCGAGATCCTCGTCGCGCACGGGGCCACGGTCGAAAAGTTCATCGGCGACGCGGTCATGGCCGTCTTCGGCATTCCAGTCGCGCACGAGGACGACGCCGAACGAGCGGTGCGCGCGGCGCTCGCGCTGCGTGCCGATGTCTCGCCGAATCGCGAGGACGGTCGACCCGGCTTCACGCTGCGCATCGGCATCAACACGGGCGAGGTCGTGACCGGAGACGGCGAAGGCGCCGAGTTCCTCGTGACCGGAGAGCCGGTCATCGTCGCGGCGCGACTCGAGCAGATGGCGGCGCACGGGGAAATCCTGGTCGGTCCCCTCACGCGCGAGATCACGCGTGGCCGCGTGAGCTACGGACCGCTGCGAACGCTTCAGACGAAAGGCATGGGGCCGATCGAGGTCGCGGCGGCCGAGCATCTCGCCGGACCCGGCGCAGCCACGGGACATACCGCAAGCCCGTTCGTCGGGCGTGAGTCAGAGATGAGACTGCTCGACGACGTGCACCGGCGTGTCGCGTCGACAGGGCGACCGCATCTCGTCACGGTCTACGGCGACGCGGGGATGGGCAAGACCCGCGTCGCGCTTGAGTTCCTCCGGCGCCTTGACCCGGCCGAGCCGATCGCGCGCGCGGCGTGTCTGCCCTATGGACACGCGATCACGTACTGGCCGCTGCAGGAGCTGATCCGCGGAGAGGCCGCGATCACGCCGACCGATGGCCGCGATGCGGCGCGGGCGAAGATCGAGACTCGCGTCGCCGGCATGGAAGGCCTCGACGAGGTCGAGTCGCGAGAGATCGCGCGCGAGCTCGCGGCGCTTGCGCTCGCCGACGCCGACACGCCGCAGTCGGAGCTCACGTCCGACGCACGAAGGCGTGAGCTCGCCCTCGGCATGACGCGATACCTCGAGGCGCGGCTCGGTTCGTCGCCGGGAACGATCGTGCTCGAGGATCTGCACTGGGCGGAAGAGCCATTCCTCGCGCTGCTCGAGGAGCTTCTCGACCAGCTGCACGCGCCGCTTCTTCTTCTTTGCCTCGCGCGGCCCGATCTCCTCGAGCGAAGACCGACCTGGGGATCGGGACGCACGAACGCGATGGCGATCGCGCTCGAGCCGCTCGACGTCCCCGACACCGAGAAGCTCGTGCGTGCTCTTCTGGCGGGTGGGTCGGACCGACCGGTGGACGAGATCGTCTCGCGGACGGAGGGAAATCCGCTCTTCGTGGAGGAGTACGTCCACATGCTCGTCGATCAGGGTTCGCGCGCGGTCGTGCCGCCGACGCTTCACGGCGTCATCGCCGCGCGCATCGACGCGACGACGCCCGGCGTCAAGCGACTTCTTCACGAGGCGAGCGTCATCGGGCGGGACTTCTGGCTCGACGCGCTGCCGACTACGCCGGCTGCGGCGGATGTCGCCGAGGCCGAGCGACGCGGGCTCATCTCGCGCCGAGCGCGCCGGGGTCCGTCAGGCAGTCCGACGTTTGTGTTCCGTCACGGCCTGATTCGCGACGTGGCGTATGCATCAATTTCGAAAGCGGAGCGCACGCGCGTGCACGACCACTACTCGCGCTGGCTCGAGACGGCGGCGGGCGAGCGCGCGCAGGAGTACGCCGAGATCGTCGCGTATCACGCCGAGCGCGCGTACGCGCTAGCACACGAGCTCGATGCCCGCGGCGCCGAGGACCTCGGCCGGCGCGCATTCACGCTGCTCTCGCGCAGCGCCGCGAGCGCGTCCGCGCGTGGCGAGTTCCGAGCGTCGCGCGACCTGAACGACCGCGCCCTCGCGGTCGCCGGCGGCGCCGGCGTTCCTCCAGCGGAGCTTGCTTCCGCGCGCGCCCTCGGGGCGATCGTCAAGCTTCGGCTCGACTCGGACTTCGCGGCCGTGAACGAGCTCGACCTCGCCATCGACGCCGCGCGCGCGCTCGGACCGAGCGCCGAGCTCGTCCGTCTTCTCGTGTGGCGAGCGTCGTCGGTCACGATCCTCGACGACATCGCCGAATCCGAGCGGCAGTTTGAGGAGGCCGTTGCCGTCGCGCGCGAAACGGGCGATCGCGAGATCGTCTCGTATGCGGTGTGGGCGTCGACCGAGCCGCTCGGCCTCACCGGGCGACTCGACGAACAGGCCAAGCTCCTCGACCACGCGCTCGCGGAGATGCGTACGGTCGCTGCTCCGTATGAGGTCGCCTGCCTTGGCGAGATCTGCGTGAACGCGGCCGCGCGCGGCGACCACGTGCGCGCCCGCGAGGTCGCCGAAGAAGCCATCGCCGCGGCTCGCGCAAGCGGCCGCCGTATGGATCGGTGGAGGGCGGCGTATGCGCTCGCGATCAGCCTGCTCGCGAGCGGCGACGCGCGTGCGCTCGGCGCCGCGGAAGAGGCGCTACTCCTCGCCAGAGAGATCGGTGGACCCGGCGCCCTCGCGGAGGCCGCCCACGTCGCGAGCCATGCGCGTCAGGCGAGCGGCGACCTCGAAGGCGCGCGAGCGGTTCTCGAGGAGACCTTCGCGCAGCTCGATCCCGCAAAGATGACGGTCCAGCGGGACGCGATCACGCGGCTCGAGACTCGCCGCGCCGAGGTCGCCCTCGCGCGCGGCGACATGGAGACCGCGCGTACTTCAGCGACGACCGCGGTGCGCATCGCCCCGAAGCCGCACGTCGAGACTCGGGCCGAAGCGCTGCTCGCCCTCGCGTCGGTCGCGGTCATCGAAGAGAAGCGCGCGGACGCGCAGACCCTGATCAGCGAAGCGGTCGCTCTCCTCGCGCCGAGCGGATATCGCGATCTTCGCGAGCGCGCGGAGCGCATTGCCGAAGGCTTGGCGGTGAGGTCTAAAGCAAGCTGACCATCGGCGGTGCTATGTTCGGCAGCCCGTGAAGCTGCACGAATACCAAGCCAAACAGATCCTCGCGCGCGCGGGCATACCCATTCCGGACGGCCGCCTCGCGACGACAGCACCCCAAGCTGAGGCCGCGGCGAAGGCGATCGCGGCGCCGGTCGCGGTCAAGGCGCAGGTACACATCGGCGGCCGCGGCAAAGCGGGCGGCATCAAGGTCGCGAAGTCTCCAGCGGAAGCGAAGGCCGCGGCCGGGGCGATCCTGGGCATGGACATAAAAGGACTCCGCGTCGAGAAGGTCTACGTCGAGCGCGCGGCTGACGTCGCGAGCGAGCTGTACCTCGGGATCACGCTCGACCGCGATCGCCGCCGCCCAGTGGTGATGCTCTCCACCGTCGGCGGCATGGACATAGAAGAGGTGGCCGCGTCACGCCCGGAGGCCATCGCGCGCGGATGGCCAAGTCCGCTCCTCGGCCTGCTGCCCTTCGAGGCGCGCGCGCTCGTGTTCGCGGCCGGAGTAGCGCCCGCGCAGCGCGAGGCCGTGGCCGACATCGCCCGGCGGCTCTATCGCATATACGGCGAGACCGACGCGACCCTCGTCGAGATCAACCCTCTCTTCGTTCAGAAGGACGGCTCGGTGCTCGCCGGCGATGCGAAGCTCGACGTCGACGACAACGCGCTTTTCCGCCAGGCCGAGCTCGCAGAGCTCAAGGAGATCTCCGCCGACGAGGAAGCCGAGGAGAAGGCGCGCGCGCTCGGGTTCAGCTACGTGCAGCTCGATGGTGAGGTCGGGATCATCGGCAACGGCGCCGGCCTCGTGATGGCGACCCTCGATGCGGTGCGCAACGCGGGCGGCCACGCCGCGAACTTTCTCGACGTGGGCGGCGGAGCGAAGGAAGCGGTCGTGAAGGCGGCGCTCGAGATCGTTCTGTCGAACCCTCGGGTTCGCAGCGTCATGATCAACATCTTCGGCGGCATCACGCGCGGCGACGAAGTCGCGAAGGGGATTCTCGACGTGATCCAGGCGCATCCTCCGCGCGTGCCGCTCGTGGTGAGACTTTCCGGGACCGAGGCCGAGGCCGGCCGCAAGCTCCTCGAGAACGCGCCGCTCGAATCGCGCGCGACGATGGATGAAGCGGCTGCCGAGGCGGTACGCCTCGCGAAGGAACCAGCGAAGGCGTGAGCGTTCTTCTCGGGCGGGCCACGAGGGTCATCGTTCAAGGGCTCGGGCGCGAGGGACGCTTCCACGCTGAGCGCATGAAGGAATACGGCACGAAGGTGGTCGGGGGCACGAAGCCCGGCGCGGGCGGCACGTCGATCGACGGCATCCCGATGTTCGATACGGTCGCGCAAGCCGTCGACGAGACAGGCGCCAACGCGTCGATCGTGTTCGTTCCAGCGCCCGCGGCGATGGACGCGCTCCTCGAGGCGATCGACGCGCAGATCGACCTGGTGATCGCGATCACGGAGGGCATTCCGATCGCCGACATGCTGAAGGTCGCGGCCGTGCTCGAGA
>VBGU01000139.1 GCA_005881085.1 Chloroflexota bacterium
AACGCGCGCAACAAACCTCAACACAAACGCAACGGACGCCTTGACTGTGGTGCTACAACGGGCTCAGGTCTGCTGCTGATCCGTAGGTAGGACGGTTCTGTCCGCAGAGCACTTGGGAAGAGGGGACCACGCTCGGAGTGAGGCGCTTCGCCACGCCCCTTATCGCGGCGTTGCTCGTCGGATGCATCAAGTCCGACTCCGTCAATCCGATCGGTGGTGCGTCGGACGTAGGTGCGGGGCCAACGGGTTTGGCGTATACGTTCGCGGCCGCTCCCCACCGCCTCGGTGCCGGCTTACGGAATCCGAGCGGCTATCTGCCGATACCGGTCACCGCCGGCGCGGCCACGGCGACCGAGCCGCGCGCCGCGGTGGCGGCCGCGGCGACCGATCCGGCAAGTGCTGGGCAGTGGTCTTCGGTCCAATCGTGGCCGATCGTGGCGATCCACACCACGCTGCTTCCCAACGGCAAGGTCCTCGCCTGGGATACGGACACCAGTGGGGTCGGTGTGCAGGTCTACGACCCCATCACCAATGGCTTCAGTGCCGCGCCCTACAGCCCCGCCAATCTGTTCTGCGCGGGCCACGGGGTCCTTCCCGACGGACGCGTCTTCGTCGCCGGCGGAACCATCAGCGACGCCACCGGGCTTCACGATGCGACCATCTTCGATCCGTCGACGCAGACCTGGAGCTCCGGAGCGAAGATGCAGTACGGCCGCTATTACCCGACGGTCACCAAGCTGGGAGACGGCCGAATGATGGTGACGTCGGGCGAGACGACCTGCGATCTATGCAACGCCCCGATCCCCGAACTCTATGACGCCTCGACCAATACATGGACGTCGCTCTCCGGAGCGAACAGGGACATTCCCTTCTATCCGCACATGCTCCTGCTCCCCGACGGCCGCGTGATGGAGGCGTCGAACTACAGCCAGCCGGTCGCCTCGTTGGTCCTCGATCTCTCGACGCAGACCTGGAGCACGGTCGACCCGACCATTCTCGACGGGGGCAGCGCCGCGATGTACGTGCCCGGAAAGATCATCAAGTCTGGGCTCGGCCGCGACGCGGACCTGTCTCCCGCGAATTCCGTCGCGACGACCTACGTCATCGACATGACTCAGCCCTCGCCCGCATGGCGCCAGACCGCTTCCATGGCATATCCGCGCAACATGCACAACCTCACCCTTCTCCCCGACGGCACCGTGCTCGCGACCGGTGGCGGGCTGAACTCCAACCGAGGCGATACCGCCTCCGCCGTCCTCCAGCCCGAGCTTTGGTCTCCGGCCACCGAGACGTGGACCGTCCTCGCGTCCATGCAGACGCCACGTCTGTACCACTCCACCGCCTTGCTTCTCCCGGACGGCCGCGTCCTCGTCGCCGGGGGCGGTCGGGCATCGCCCGAGGTGGATCAGCTGAGCGCCGAGATCTTCTCGCCTCCGTACCTTTTCAAGGGCTCACGCCCGACCGTCGCCTCGGCGCCAACCCGCATGCAGTACACAAACTCGTTCTTTGTCGGGACGCCCGACGCGGCGCGGATCGCATCCGTCTCGCTCCTCGGGTTGGGCTCGGTCACTCACGCCTTCAACCAGGCGCAACGGTTCGTGCCGATCGCGTTCCAGCAGGCGAGCGGCGGATTGACGATCACGGCTCCCGCGAACGGCAACGTCGCGCCTCCTGGCTACTACATGCTGTTCCTCGTCGACACGAACGGTGTGCCTTCGGTCGCCCCGATCGTGAGGATCAGCAGCGGGCCCGCCGACAGCCAGGCGCCCACCGCTCCGGCCAACCTTGCTGCCACGGCCGCCTCATCGGTCCAGATCAATCTCAGCTGGACGGCCTCGACCGACGACGTCGGTGTCGCGAGCTACTTCGTCGAACGCTGCGCCGGCAGCGGGTGCACCAACTTCCAGCAGATCGGCACCGCCACGACGCCGAGCTACGCGGATACCGGCCTCACGACCGGGACGAGCTATTCGTATCAGGTCCGCGCCAACGACGGCGCGAACAACCTGAGCGGCTATTCGAACGTGGCCACCGCGACCGCGTCGGGCCCGCCGCCTTCGTCCGGTCTCGTCGCCGCGTACGCCTTCGGTGAAGGGAGCGGCACGACCACCGCCGACGCTACCGGCAAGGGCCACACCGGCACGCTCTTGGGCGGTGCGACCTTCACCGCCTCGGGCAAGTACGGCAACGGTCTTTCGCTCAACGGCTCGACCGCGTACGTGGACCTCGGGAACGCGGCCGATCTGCAGATCACCGGCAGCATGACCTGGAGCGCCTGGGTGTACGCCACCGCCAACCCCGCCGACGACGGGCAGATCGTCGCCAAGTCCAACGGCGCGGGCTGGCAGTTCAAGACGAGCCCGGACACCGGGCCGCAGACCTTCGGGGTGGGGGTCTCGCCAAACAGCTCGTCCCTCACCCAGCGCTATAGCAACACCGCGCGCCAGCTTTCGACCTGGTACCACGTTGCCGGGGTCTACGACGCCGCCGCGGCCACCCTCAACATTTACGTCAACGGTGTGCTCGACAACGGCACGCTCCGAGGGACCATCCCGACGAGCCAGTACAACAACGCCGGCGAGAACGTCGTTATCGGCCGACGCACCGGCGGCTATTACTTCCCGGGCACCATCGACGAGCTGCGCCTCTACAACCGCGCCCTGAGCCAGGCCGAGATCCAGACTGACATGAACACGGCGATCGCCCCGACTCCGGACACGCAGCCTCCAAGTGCGCCCACGCAGCTCAACGCCACGACAGCGTCGGGAAGCCAGATCAACCTGAGCTGGACGGCCTCGACCGACAACGTTGGCGTCACCGGGTACCAGGTGGAGCACTGCCAGGGCAGCGGCTGCACAAACTTCTCGGCGACTGGGCCGGTCGTGACCGGCACGAGCTCTAGCGACACCGGCCTCAGCGCGGGAACGACCTACAGCTACCGGGTCAAGGCGACCGACGCGGCCGGCAACTGGAGCCCGTACTCGGGCATCGCGAGCGCCACCACACCGACCCCGGACACGCAGCCGCCGACACCGCCGACCGGGCTGACCGCGACGGCGGCATCCCCCAGCCAGATCAACCTCACATGGACGGCGTCGACCGACAATGTGGGCGTCACCGGCTACCTACTTGAACGCTGCAGCGGGTCGACGTGCACCAACTTCATCCAGATCGCGACCCCCACGGCCACGAGCTACAGCGACACGGGTCTTGCGGCCTCCACGACCTACCGCTACCAGGTGCGCGCAACCGACGCGGCGAACAACCGCAGCGCCTATTCCAGCATCGCGAGCGCCACGACGCAGGGTACGCTCTCAGGTCTCGTCGCCGCGTACGCCTTCGGTGAAGGGAGCGGCACGACCACCGCCGACGCTACCGGCAAGGGCCACACCGGCACGCTCTTGGGCGGTGCGACCTTCACCGCCTCGGGCAAGTACGGCAACGGTCTTTCGCTCAACGGCTCGACCGCGTACGTGGACCTCGGGAACGCGGCCGATCTGCAGATCACCGGCAGCATGACCTGGAGCGCCTGGGTGTACGCCAGCGCCAACCCCGCCGACGACGGGCAGATCGTCGCCAAGTCCAACGGCGCGGGCTGGCAGTTCAAGACGAGCCCGGACACCGGGCCACAGACCTTCGGGGTGGGGGTCTCGCCAAACAGCTCGTCCCTCACCCAGCGTTATAGCAAGACGGTGCGGCAGCTAGGTACCTGGTACTACGTGGCGGGCGTGTACAACGCCGCGACCAAGGGGCTCGACATTTACGTCAACGGTGTGCTCGACAATGGCACGCTCCGAGGGACCATCCCGACGAGCCAGTACAACAACGCCGGCGAGCACGTGGTCATCGGCCGACGCACCGGCGGCTATTACTTCCCGGGCACCATCGACGAGCTGCGCCTCTACAACCGCGCCCTGAGCCAGGCCGAGATCCAGGCGGACATGGCGACGCCGATCGCGCACTAACCGAAGCGCTTCTTGTAGAGCTCCTTCAGCTCCGCGTCGGTGCTCCCGAGGTACCGGCTCGTCGTCGCGACATTGCGGTGTCCGGCTAGGCGCTGCGCCGCGGGGACGTTCATCTGCGTCGCCCATGCGGTGATGGCGGCGTGCCGCAGCCAGTGGGGCGACACGCTCTCGGCGAGGCCCGCCCGCTTCGCGGCCTCGGCCACGATCGTCTGCGCCATCTTCACGCTGATGCGGTAAGAGCCGCCGGCTTTCTTGCGGCCCGTGATGAAGAGCGCCGGATCGGTGTCCTTCCGAGTCCGGAGATACCGCTCGAGCCATTCACGAGCGCGCATTCGTAAGAAGACGCGCCGATAGCGGCTGCCCTTGCCGAACACGGTGACTTCGTCGGCGATGCGGACGCCGTCCTTCGGGTTCACCGCGTGCGGATCGAGCTCGATCTTCTCGCGGTCCAGGGCGACGAGCTCGGACACGCGGCATCCCGTCGCCGCCAGGAACTCGAGGAGCGTCCTGTTGCGCAGCCCGTCGTCGGTCGCCGTGTCGAAGCTCGTCATGAGCCGATCGAGCTTCTCCTGATCGAGATGCCTCGCGTCGGGGCTCGGGTCAGGTGCCTTTCCGAGCTCGACCTTTTCCGGACCCGGGACCGGCAAATCGAGCAGCGCGCCGAACTTGAGGAGCCCGCGGAGCGCGATGAGGTGCATGTTCTTCGAAGCGGCCGAAATTGGTCGCTTGCCCACGTCGCGGCCCGCGAGGAGACGGCGCCGTGTCAGATGACTCCCGTAAGCCTTCAGGATCCGGAGGTCGAGGTCCTTGACGCGGGGGTTTGCGCCGTCGCGGTCGATGAACTCAAGGAACTCCACCAGGAAGCGCTCGTACCGCGGCAGGGTCGTTTCGCTTCGCCCCTTATCGCGAAGCTCCTGTAGGTAAGCCTGTGCGAGGTCGCGTACGGG
>VBGU01000210.1 GCA_005881085.1 Chloroflexota bacterium
ACCCGACTCGGCGTCGGCGACGCGCCGGCACGGTACGATGCTGCCCTCGATCTTTCCGCGCTGCGCGGCGTCGTTGAATACGAGCCCGGCGATCTCGTGGCCACCGTTCGCGCCGGAACGACGCTGGCGGAGCTCGCTGAGGCCCTCGCCCCACGCGGGCAGAGCTGGCCGGTCGAGCCGGGTCTCCCCGAACGCGCCACCGTCGGCGGCACGCTCGCAAGCGCGGCTGGTGGCCCATCACGTCTGCGGTATTTCCACCCGCGCGACTGGGTCATCGGCGCGCGCGTCGTCCTCGGCGATGGGACGCCGGTGCGCTCGGGCGGCAGGGTCGTGAAGAACGTCACGGGCTATGACCTCACCCGCCTTTGGAGCGGGACGTTCGGCACGCTCGTCGCCATCGTCGAGCTGACGCTGAAGCTCACCGCGATACCCGAGCGCACGGTATCGCTGGTCGCGGAGGTCGACGTTCCCGCGGCACTCCAGATAGCCAACGATCTGCACGCGAGCGGTCTTCCGCTGGACGCGCTCGCGGTCGTCACCGGCGAAGCGGTCGGCGCGCTCGATGCGCGCGGCGAAGCGGCCCTCCTCGTTCGCCTGACGGGTCCCGCCGCCGCCGTGCGGCGCCTCGGTCGCGAGATCCGCGAGCGCGTGCGGTGCCACGACGTGGCGAACGAAGCGTGGGATCGCGTCGCGGCGCTCCCGCTCGGGACAAAGTGGACCGCGCGCGTCGCGTGGCCGGCGGCGACTCGGCCGGCAATTCAGTTCGCCGGGTACCCCGCGCTGATCTACCCGGCGAACTCGACCGCCTATCTCCTCCGATCGATCGATCGCGCGACCTTCGGAAAAGTCCGCACCTCGCTCGAGGCCGTCGGCGGGATCGCCGTGCTCGAACGGGCGAGCGCCGAATACAAGCGTGAGGCGGGCGGAGCGTGGGGCGCGCCGCGTGTGCCGCTCGGCATCGCGCGCGCGCTGAAGGAGCGGTTCGACCCGCGCGGAGTGCTCGCGCCGGGACGGATGCCCGCATGAGCGCGGCCTTCGACACGACCGGGCTCGAGCGCTGCATCCACTGCGGGCTCTGCCTCGAAGCCTGCCCGACATACAAGATCACGCATCTCGAGACGGAGTCGCCACGCGGGCGCCTGCATCTCATGGGTGCGATCGCGGACGGGCGCATCGATACACGATCGAGCGACGCCACCGTGCTGCACCTTGACCGATGCCTCGCGTGCCGCGCATGCGAAGCGGTGTGTCCCTCGGGCGTTCCCTACGGTCGCCTCATCGAGGAGACGCGGGCCGGCATCGCGCAGGAACGGGGCATAGCGCCACTCGGCCAGCTGCTGCTCTGGTCGGTCTCCCGACCCTGGGTCCTCCGCGCGATGGCCGCGCTGCTGCTTGTCTCCGAGCGGACCGGGCTGCGGAGGCTCGCGCGTCGCTTGGGGCCACCGCGCCTGCGGCGGCTCGATGCGCTCGCCCCTCCGGTGGGCCGTCCCGCCTACCGGCGCGTCGCGGTGGAATCGCCCCGCTCGTCCGTCGCATTGCTTTTGGGATGCGTCATGCGCGCGTCGTACGGCGACGTGCACACAGCGACCGCGCGCGTGCTCGCGCACCTCGGCGTCGAAGTCATCGACACGCCGGGACAGACCTGCTGCGGCGCGCTTCACGCACATGCCGGTGACAAGGCGGAGGCGGTCCGCCTCGCGAAATTGAACATCGCCGCGTTCGAGGGCGCCGACGTCATCCTCGTGAATGCCGCGGGCTGCGGCGCCCATCTCAAAAGCTACGCGCACCTTCTCGAGGACCGGCCCAACTGGGCCGCTCGCGCCGCAGCACTCGCCTCGCGCGTCCGCGACGTGAGCGAGTACATGCAGACGATCGTCGGCGACAACACTTTGGGCGACCTCGGGATGCGCGTCACCTACCAGGACCCGTGCCACCTGGCGCATGCGCAGGGGATCCGAGCGGAGCCGCGCGCGCTGCTCTCGAGGGTGCGTGGGCTCGAGCTCGTGGAGATGGCCGACGCCGACGTCTGCTGCGGGAGCGCCGGCTATTACAACCTCGCCCAGCCCGAATACGCGGACCGGCTCCTCGAGCCGAAGATCGACGCGATACTCGCGACGCGGCCCGACGCGGTCGTCACCGGAAATCCCGGGTGCATGCTCCAGCTCGCAGCGGGGCTTCGGTCGCGCGGGCGCTCCGACATTCCGGTGCTGCACGTCGTCGAGGTCCTCGACCGCGCCCTGTCCGCCCGTTGATCACGCGCCGGGTCCTGACGATCTTTTTCGCGACCGTTGCCACGATCGTCGCCGTCCTCATGCTCCTCCTGATCCCCGTGTCGGTGACGCTCGGCCGCTACGCCAACGTCCTCGGCGAGGCGCTGATCCTGGTGGCGTGCGTCGGCTACGTCACGCGCGTCATGCGCGCCGACCGGCGCAGGCGCCGCGAGGCCGAAGCCGCGCTTCCCCCGGAGCGCCGGCCCGCTCGACGCGTGCCGAGGAGGCCGATCACGTTCCAGCTCCGCGAGACGCTGTTCGCATTCCTCGTGTGGTTCGTGCTCGTGGTCGCGTTCAACGCGTTCGTGGTCGGGATAGGGCCGGTCCCGAACGTGGGCATAGCGGTCTTCGCCGCGTTCATGCTCGCGACCCTCACGGTCACGGGCCGGCACATGATGTTCCGGCTCACCGCCGAGGAGGACAGCGATCGGGGGGCTCCGCCCCCCGGCCCCCACCTCGGCTAGCCTGCGGCTGTGGATCTCGGCGTTCAGATCGAGCCGCAGCTCGGCTTCAAGTTCGAGGACGTCGTCGCGATCGCGCTCGACGCAGAGCGCGCCGGCTTCACCCGACTGTGGGTCTCGGACCATCTCTTTTTGGATCCGAACGCCGCGAACACCGACTGCCTCGAGGCCTGGACGCTCCTCGCGGCGCTCGCCGTGCGGACCGAGCGCATCCGGATCGGCCCAATGGTCACCTCGCAGTCGTACCGGAACCCGGCCCTGCTCGCGAAGATCGCCGCCGGCGTCGACGTGATGAGCAGAGGTCGGCTTGAATTCGGACTCGGCGCAGGCTGGAAGGAGGTCGAGTACCGCGCGTACGGCTACGAGTTCCCCGACGGGCCGACTCGCGTGACCCAGATGATCGAGACGCTGGAGATCTGCACGCGCATGTGGAAGGACGAGCGCGCGACGTATCAGGGCAAGTACTACCGCATTGCCGACGCACTGTGCTCGCCAAAGCCGATGCAAAAGCCGCTCCCGATCTGGATCGGCGGATCCAAACCGCGCGTCATGCGCGCCGCCGCTCGCTTCGCCCACGCGTTCAACTTCAACATCGGCACCTCGGCGCAAACAGACACTCTCAAAACGGCGATGCGTGAGATGGACGAGATCTGCAGGGCCCTGAAGCGCGATCCTTTGACGCTCCTCCGGAGCTCGTTCCTGATGGCGACGGTCGGGTCGACGGCAGGGCGGAGCGAGGAATTGCTCAAGGAGTTCGCGAAACAGCAGAAAACAGATCCAGCCAAGATCCTCGAACAACGGCCGGGCCTCCTCAGGGAAACTCCCGACCGCGTGCTCGCGCGGCTCCACGAATACGCCGCCTTAGGGATCGCGCATGCCAACATCATGTTCCAGCCTTATGGAAGCGAGCGCGAGCAGATCGCCGCGCTCGCAGGGATCATCGCGAAGCTCGCGTAGTCATGGAGCGGGCCGCCATCTGGCTCATCACCGGTGCGCCCGGCGCCGGAAAAAGCACGGTCTCGGATGCGCTATGCCGAAGGTTTCCCTTAGCCGTCCGCATCCCTGTCGACGACATTCGAGATTGGGTGGTGTCTGGATTCTCGAGTCCGGTGGAGTGGACCGCCGAGACGACTCGACAATTCGCTCTGGCGAGACGCGGTGCTGCCAGAATCGCCGCCGATTACGCCGACGCGGGATTCGTTGCGGTGCTGGACGACGTCGTCCGCCAGTCACAACTCGACCAATATACGAACTACCTCGGGATCACGCCCCTTCGGAAGGTTCTGCTCAACCCGAGCCTCGAGACAGTCCTCGCCAGGAACGCGGCCCCAGGACGGAAGGACTTCGATGTGAGCGTTCTCGAAGCCGCGTGTCGCGGCTTGCACCCGCTTCTCGCGTCGGAGAACACCACCGAGCGAGGCTGGATCGTTGTCGATTCGACAAGTCTGAACGTCGATCAGACCGTCGACGCGATCGTCAAGGCCGAAACGACTCGCGGACGAAGCGGATAGCACGGAGTTACGTGCTGAGCAGCGTCGGGGTCTTCTGAGCGCGCGGCCCCTGGCCGGCGGTCCACCGCGATCCCACGAGGGGCCGAGCGAAGAAGACCCCGGCGCTGCTCACGGCCCGACACGCGAGTCATCAGTCCCTCGGGCGTTTCGTGTGGTGATCCGTTTCGCGCTGATAGGCGGACGCGAGCGCGACGAGGAGCGGCTCGCTGAAGGGCGGTCCGACGAGCTGCAGGCCCACGGGCAGTCCGTCGGTCCCAAAGCCACAGGGAAAGAAGATCGCGGGTACGCCGGCGAGGTTGCCGGCGGCGATGAGCCCGATGTTCCCGGTCCGACGGTTCGGGGGCGGTGTCGCGCTCGCCGTCGTCGGCGGGCTGTCGAGCGGCTGCGTGATCGGGGTCGCCGTGATCGCGCGCCCGACGGAGAGGATCACGTCGACCTCTCGGAACATCGAATCGAGCGCATCCTGCAGACGAGTTCGCATCCGCATCGCGTGCAGGTAGTCGCGCGCCTTGGTCTCGAGCGCGGCGCGGAGTCCGGCCTTCTGGCGAGCATCGATCAGCTGCTCGAACCGCTTGCCCTCGATGAGATCGGCGAAGATCTCGGCGCCCTCGGAGCCATACACCGTCTGGACCATGGGCCCGAACGGCATCGCCGGAAGGGTCGCGCGAACGAAGGTCGGCGCGATGAGCTTGAACTCGGCCACGCCCTTTTCGAGCGCGCGCTTGGCCTCGGGCGACGCGTGGTCGGCGATGTCCTCATCGGCGAACGCGATCCGCGCCCGTTTCGCGACGGCAGCGGCAGCCCGCGCGGCCATCGGCTTGAAACGTTTCCCGCTCGTCGTCCGATCGGCCGCGTCCGCTCCCGCGATCGCCTCGAGTACGGCCGCGCAGTCGTCTGCTGTCCGCGCCATTGGGCCGAGCTTGTCGAGCGTCCACGAGAGCGCCATCGCGCCCTTGCGTGAGACGAGGCCGTACGTCGGTCGAAGGCCGGTGACCCCGCAATACGCCGACGGCGTCCCGATCGAGCCCGACGTCTCTGAGCCGATCGCGAAAGGGACGAGGCCCGCGCCGACCGCGGCGCCCGATCCGCTCGAGGATCCGCCGGACCAGTGCTCCTTGTTCCACGGGTTGCGGCCCGGACCCTGGAGCGAGGCGCTCGGGTAGCGATACCCACCGCCGCCCGCCAGCTCGACCATCGCGAGCTTCGCCGCGAGCACGGCCCCGCTCTTCTTGAGCTTCGCGACAACTGTCGCGTCCTCTCCGATGATCTGGTCCCGGTACGGCGGTGCGCCCCACGTCGTCGGGGCGCCTCGGGCCGCGAGTAAGTCTTTCGCACCGTAAGGGATTCCCGTGAGCGGCCCGCCCTGCTTTTTCGCGAGAGCGCCATCGGCGCGCTTGGCCTCGTCGAGCGCGCGCTCCGGCATGAGGGCGGCCACCGCGTTGTACTTCGGACCGAGCTTCCCAAGAAGATCGAGAGACGCGCGCGCGAGCTCGACCGACGAAATGCGACGCTTGCGGAGCGCGGCGGCGAGCTCGGCCGCGGTCGCGAAGCGGATTTCGGCGAAGCTCAATCCGCTTTGAAGATCGTCGGAGGCTCGGTCTCGATCGGAATGCGTTGCGCGCGCAGCTCCGTCGCCGCCTTCTGCACGATCTCGCGCGCTTCATCGGCGAGCCGCGCGGGATCATCGATGTTCCGCTCGTCCTCAGCCACCGGAGTGCGCAGGATAGCGTGCTAGGCTCGGCCAAGGAGTCGAAGGCCGTGCAATACCGTCGTCAGAGCCTCGTCGAGCGTCCGTTGTCCCCGCGCGACTACGACATGCCGGTGGGTTGGTGGGGCTGGAACTGGGAACCGCCGAT
>VBGU01000211.1 GCA_005881085.1 Chloroflexota bacterium
GGCGCTCTGTGGGATGGTGCTCGAGGCGCACGGATCGATCCTCATCGCCGCCGAACAACCCCATTCGGGCAAGACCACGACGCTCACGGCGTTGCTCGACTTCCTGCCGGTCCGAACCAGACGCGTTTTTCTCCGCGGGTGGGTCGAGACCTTCGATTACCTCAAGCAGACCGCACCCGAAAGCACGATCCTGCTCGGAAACGAGCTTTCGTCGCATCTCCCGGTGTACCTCTGGGGACCCAAGGCCGTCCGGGTATTCGAGACGCTCCGCAAGGGCTACGCGATCGGATCGACACTCCACGCCGACAGCGCCGACGAGGCCATCGTGCAGCTGACCGGCGAGCTCGGGGTCGCGCCCGGCGATCTCGCGCGGGTCGACCTGCTCATGGTGATGCGTGTTTATGCGACGATCAGCGGTCACTACGCCCGCCGCGTGGTGACCCTCCACCGCCTGACGCCGCGCGACGGGACCGGACTCAGGCTGCTACCGCTGGTCGAACATCAGGAGGCCACCGACGAGCACGAGCACGACGAGGACGCCGAGCTCGAGCTCGTCGCCAGCCGCCGGCACGAGGACGTCGACATGGTGGCGGCCGAGCTCGCACGGCGCACGGAGTTCCTTTGCGACCTGCTCCAGCAGCGCCGGCGTGAGATTCCCGACGTGCGGGCGGCTCTGGCCGAGTACCGTGGAGAGAAGACACCTATCGATATGCGAGGAGATCCGACCGTATGACACAAGCGACGACCATCGGCGCGCTTCGCGAAACCGGGTACCGGCCGAAGAGCGTGAAGGAAGAGCTCCGCGCAAACCTCATCTCCGCGCTCGCCGCGAAACGCGAGATGTTCAAAGGGATCGTCGGTTACGAGACGACGGTGATCCCGCAGATCGAGAACGCCATCCTCTCCGGTCAGGACATCATCTTCCTCGGCGAGCGCGGCCAGGCGAAGACGCGCATCGCGCGCCGTCTCATCGAGCTGCTCGACGAGTCCGTGCCGGCGATCGCCGGCTGCGAGATAAACGACGATCCCTTCGCTCCGATCTGCGCCGCCTGCAAGTACCGGGTGGCGAACGACGGCGACTCGGTTGAGCTGGTATGGCTCACGCCCGACCAGCGCTACAGCGAGAAGCTCGCGACGCCGGACATCTCGATCGCCGATCTCATCGGCGAGGTCGACCCGATCAAGGTCGCCGAAGGCCGCTACCTGTCGGACGAGATGACGATCCACTACGGTCTCGTGCCGCGAACCCACCGCGGGATCTTCACCTTGAACGAGCTCCCCGATCTCGCCGAGCGCGTGCAGGTCGGTCTCCTCAACGTCATGGAGGAACGCGACGTGCAGATCCGCGGTTATAAGGTCCGGCTTCCGCTCGATCTCTTCGTCGTGGCGTCGGCGAACCCCGAGGACTACACGAACCGTGGCCGGATCATCACGCCGCTCAAAGACCGCTTCGGCTCGCAGATCCGCACGCACTATCCGAAGGAGATCACGACGGAGGTCGGGATCATGGAGCAGGAGCGGCAGGTCTTCGTCGACGAAGGCATGACGACGGTCGTCCCGGCGTACATGAAGGAGCTCCTCGCGGAGATCTCACAGCTCGCGCGACGCTCGTCGGACATCTCGCAGCGGTCGGGCGTGTCCGTCCGCGTCACGGTGGCCAATTACGAGAATCTCGTGTCGGCCGCTCTCAAGCGTGCGCTCCGCACCGGCGAGACGAGCGTCGTGCCGCGGATCAGTGACCTACCCGCGGTCGTCGCATCGACGGCCGGAAAGATCGAGCTCGAGTCGGTCGGCGAGGTCTCCGAGGAGCGCGTCATCGACCGACTCGTGCAGCGCGCGGTGCTGAACGTCTTCAACCGGACGTTCTCGCTCGTGGAGTTCGACTCGCTCCTCGCGGCGTTCCAGCGCGGGGCGACGATGCACGTGTCCCCCACGCTCTCGAGCCAGGAGTACGTGAAGCAGGCCCTGCAAATCCCGGGCATGAAGGGCGCGGTCGCCAAGCTCGGCGCCACCGGGAACCCTGCCGCGATCGCGGCGGCGGTCGAATTCGTTCTCGAGGGCCTGCACCTGAACCGCAAGCTGAACAAGGAGCGTGGCGAGACCCGCTCCACCTTCAGGGCCTGATGCAGGACCCCGCTCCCAGCGATCCGCGCAACGATCCGCCCGGGCTCGCGCAGCCCTTCAGCGACGTCCGCTACTCGCGCTGGGACGGGACGCAGCGCCTCGATGCGCTCGAGGCCGAGGAGCTCCTGGGCGCCATGGCCGACGAGCTCCTGTCGGGCGGCGATCTCGAGGATGCGATGGCGCGGCTCTCGCGCTGGGGCATTCCGGGTCGCATGGAGGGCCTGAAGGACCTCCTCGAACGGCTGCGCACCGCGAAGCAGCGGCGCGCGCAGCGGCACGATCTTTCGAAGACGTTCGACGAGCTGAAAGAGAAGCTCGAGGAGGTGAAGAAGCTCGAGCGCGATGGTCTCGATCGCCGGAGGAACGCTGAAGCGCCGAACGAGCAGCTGAAAGCGGCGATGGAGAAGCTCGCATCCGAACGGATGGCGCAGCTCGACGCGCTGCCCGAGGACTTCGGACGTGCGGTCCGCGCGCTCAAGGACTACGAGTTCGTCGAGCCGAAGGCAGCCGAGAAGTACCAGGAGCTCCTAAAGGAGCTGCAGCAGCAGGTCCTGGGCTCGTATTTCAAGAACATGCGCGAGTCGCTTCAGAACCTGACGCCCGAACAGCTGGAGCGCACCCGACAGATGATCCGCGACCTGAATCGCGCGCTGAAGGAGCGCATGGACGGCGGCGAGCCCGACTTCGAGGCGTTCCAGCGGCAGTACCCCGAGCTCGCCGGGAATGCGAAGGACTGGGACGATCTTCTTCGTCAGCTCGCCCAGGGCATGGCCGCGATGCGATCGCTCTGGCAATCCATGTCCTCGGACATGCGATCTCAGCTCGAGGAGCTCCTCGGCGCGGCGTTCAACGATCCGGGATTGCAGGACGCGATGAACGACCTCGCCGAGACGCTCGGCCAGCTCATGCCGATGGACGGCTACGACCACGCGATGTCC
>VBGU01000212.1 GCA_005881085.1 Chloroflexota bacterium
CTTCTCGCCGTACTGCGGCGGCTCGGGCGCCTTCGGCGACTCGATCGGTACCTCCGCATCGAGAGAGCCGAACGCCGAGGCCGCGCGATCGAGCAGCTCCTCGGCGGGCGCGTCGCCCGCGACGATGAAGTACGCGTTGTTCGGCGCGTAGTGACGGCGGTAATGCGCGTAGAGACCGTCGCGCGTCATGAGCTTGATGTCGTCTTTGCTACCAATGACACCTTGCGCATACGGGTGTCGTGCGAACGCGACGGCCTGCAGCTGCTCGCCGAGGAGGAACGACGGATCGTTCTCGAGCCCCTCGCGCTCGCTCACGATGACGTTCCGCTCGGCCTCGGTCTCCTCGACGGTGATGAGCGCGTTCCGCATTCGGTCCGCCTCGAGCTCGAGCGCCACCGGGTAGCGCTCGGCGGGCACCGTTTCGAAGTAGCAAGTCACGTCCTCGCTCGTGAACGCGTTCCAGAGCGCGCCGTATCGCGCGAGCAGCTTGTCGAGGTCGCCCTTCGGGTGCTTCGGAGTGCCCTTGAAGAGCATGTGCTCGAGGAAGTGCGACATACCGGTCGTTCCGGGAACCTCGTTGCGCCCGCCGACGTGGTACCAGACCCAGAGCGAGATGACAGGCGCGTGCCGCGCCTCGAGCGCGTGCATCATGAGCCCGTTGTCGAGGCGGCGCGAGGCGGGGGCTTCGGTAACGGTGGGGATGCAATGAAGTCTAGCTAGCGGCACGGTCGAACGCCCCGACTCGCACCGGTGGTAGCACTTGTTGAGATGGTCGCCTGGTTCGGACACATGGCGGTCCGCGAAAGGGCAGCTCTCTTCGCCTGGGCCTCGGCGTTGATCGTGGTGATCGTGCTCCCGTTGAGTTATGGCAGGGCACCGTCCGACTGCTTTTACTCGCCGGAGGACTTCTCCCGGTGTGACCCGTGGCGAGCGATCGCCACGCTCGGTGACGCTGCCGCGACCCTCCTGATGGCAGCCGCGCTCTGGATCACACGAAACGCAGCGACCACTCGACTGCATCGAGTCGCTCGGGTCGTCGGGGCGATAGGCGTCCCCGTTGCAATCGGCGGCAGCCTCGGCGCTCTGTCCGGCGATGCGTACCTCATGGCTCGACCAGTGGCCGCGGTGGGTTTTGCGGCGCTCGGCTTCGCCCTCTCTGTCGAGAGCGACCGGGGAGATCCGCTCATCAGGTCACGACTCGGTGTGATCGTCGGCGCCACGCTCGCTGTGTGGGCGATCGCCTATATCCCGCGAGACGACTGGATCTTTCCGACAGGTGGTGAGTTGTTCGTCGTTCCGTATGTCATCTGGGCGCTCCGACTCGGATACCGGCTCGGCACCGGCAGAGCACCGTCACCGGACGCACCACGACGGGTCCAGGCGGAGATCGTCGCGGACATCGCGGTGGTTCTGCTGTTCCTTCTTGCGCTCCCCTTTTGGATAAGGTCGACGTTCGGTGTCGCCTCGATCGGCGATCCCACGAACCTCGTCACTGTCACGAACGCGACGAGCGAGGCGATCGACTTTTATCAATATCGGGACCAGAGGGCGTACCGCGAACGGATCGAGGCGGGCGAAACAAAGACGTGGGATTGGCTCGAGCATGGCTCGTACTCACCCGCAGCCGAAGATCTGGCCGGGACGCCGATCTTCTGTCCGTACTTCCAGGATCGGGAGCTACGCCGCGCGCATTACCAGATCACGGTCGTTCGCGAACCCGCGACATGCGCGGCCCGCTGAGCCTTATTGGCTCGAGAACTGGTACGCGTGCGCGAAGACCTCGTATTCCCACGGAACGGTCGGCGGCGGATAACCGTCGTGCATCTGGATCTTGAAGGTTTCGCCGGCCGCGAGGTTCAACCACGGTTTGTCGTTGGCGGCGAGCTCCGGACGCCATTGCAGAGCGCCGAGCACCTCGCGCGATGACGCTTTGCTCCGAAGGACAACGACCAAGTGAAGCTTCGAGAAGCCCGGCACGGTCGTGGTCGTCGCGACGGTCAGATCGCATCCGATCACGCCGACCGCGGCGTCATTCGCGCACGTTTGACTCGCCACGCTGACGCCGCTCACCTCCCCGATCGTGGTGAGACTTCGCGCGACCTTGAACTCTTGCACGTCGCCTTGAGTGAACGTCTTGTCATATCGCACGACCGTCCACGAGTCGCCTGGTGGGATCGGGAAATACCAGTTCTGAAACTTTGCATCGACTCGATCGGGCGGCACGCCGGCGTTGCCGATGCGCTCGTCGGTGACCGTGAGTCCGTCCGCGCTCTTGAATCTCACTGTCATGAACCAGTCGAGGACGAAGGCATTGGGGTTCGAGAAGAAGATCGCTGTCTTGCTGACCGTCACCACCGTTCCCGCGCGCACCGCGAGCGGATCGACCTCGTACGTCAGAGGCAAAATGTCCGGCTTCGCGACCACCGTGGCCGAGGGTGCGGGTGTGGGCGTCGGTCGATATTCGGGAGCCTCGACGCTGCAAGCGGAGAACACGACGGCGAGCAGCGCGCACGTCAAAACGCGACGCATCAGGAGGAGCCTAGTCCCGTGCCGCGAGCGCTCCGGTGGCTACGGCGTGGCGAACTTCGCGGTCAGCACGGCCTTCACGGCGATCGCGGAATCCACCGAGCCGAACACGCCGGGCCTCTCGGTGTACTCATCGAGCACCGCGGCGACGGCGATCGACGGCTGCTCGAATGAGGCCCAACCGATGAACCACGCGTCCACCTTGCCGGTGACGGGCGACTCGGCCGTTCCACTTTTCCCCGCCGTGGTCGGCGAATACGTGCGGAACACGGAGGACACGGTGCCGTCCAGATCGGTCGTCACCGCATGCATGCCGTCGCGGATGAGCGAAAGGTCGGTGGGGATCGAGAGCGCCGACCCGGCCTGCGTCTTCGGATAGCTCTTGACGCTCGTGCCGGCGCGGTCGCGGAGCTCGATCACCAGCCGCGGCTTCCACACGATGCCGTCGTTCGCCAGCGCCGAGACGTAGTTCGCCATCTGCAACGGCGTCGCGAGGAGGAAGCCCTGTCCGATCGCCAGGTTCGTCGCGTCTCCCGGGTTCCACACTTGGTCGGAGGGGTTCGCGAAATACTGCTTCTTCCATTCGGGGCTCGGAACGATCCCCTCGTCTTCGTAGACGAAGTCGATGTCGGTGGCCTTGCCCAGACCGAAGCTCTTCGCCATGTTCGGCAGGATGTTCGGGTCGCGGTCGTTGAGGCGCTTGCCGAGCTCGTAGAAGAAGGTGTTGCAGCTCCTGGCGAGTGCGGTCCGAAGATCCATGAGACCGAGTGCGACCGGTTCGTGGTTGACCTGCGCCCACTGCTCGCCGTACCCGGTCCAACGCTGCGGGCAGTCGATCCGGTCGCCCCAGCTGTACACGCCGTTCCGGAGCGCGGCGGCAGCGGTGATCGGCTTGAACGACGACCCGGTCGGGTATCGCCCGAACGTCGCGCGGTTGAAGAACGGCCGGTTCGGGTCCGAGGTGTAGCGCGCGATCGCCGCGGCGTCGCCGGAAACCAGCGCGTTCAGGTCGAAGGTCGGACGGCTCGCGAGCGCGAGGATCTCGCCCGACCACGGGTCCTCCGCGACGATCGCTCCTTTGTTGTTGCCCAGCGCGTTCTCGGCCACGCGCTGCAGCTCGACATCGCGTCCCGGCACCGGCGCGGTCTCCGCGAGCGTTTCGACCGGACGCTCGTCCGACTCGACGATGCCAAGACGGAATCCGTAGCTCCCGCCGAGCTCGTCGTCGAGGGTCGCCTCGAGCCCGGTGTCCTTCTTACCGATGAGATCTCCGGCCTCGATGCCGCGCGCCGTCTTCGCCGTGGCCTCGTCCTCGCTCGCCTCCGCCAGGTAGCCCAGCGTCTGCGACGCGAGACCGGTCGGGTAGCTCCGCACGCGCGTCGCCTGCACCTGCACGCCCTCGATCAGGGAGAGACGTGTGCGTAGCGCGTCGAGCTGCGCCGCGGGAACGGTTTTGATCGGTACGAAGAGATCGGGCTTCACCCACGACTGCGTGTACTTCGCCTTGATCTGGTCCGGCGTCATCGCAAGCGCCGACGAGAGCGACGACAAAAGCCCTGCCTCGGAGCGGATCTGTCCGGTGATCACGCCGATGACCCCGGCCTCGATGAAGGTGGCGAGCTCGGTACCGTCGCGAGCGACGATCCGACCTCGTGAGGTGGGCAGGCGCGTCATCCGCACGAGGCGCCCCGCGGTGAGATGCGGAAGGATGGCCTCGGGAGTCCACGCGATCCGCCAGACGGCTTTGTCCTTCTCCCCGACCATCACGAGCTGGAGCGTGGTCGCGCGAGCGATGTCACCGACACGTTGCGTGTGGAAGATCAGGTCGAGAGGCACGCTCGCCTTTCGCGGGTCAGGTGAGCCGTTCGGGAGCGCGGGGTGCGTCGCCGTCTCTGGCTTTGCCTCGAGCGAGCGGAGCGTCATCTCCTCCGCGATGCGCGGCAGACGATCGATGAAGCCCGCGGTCGTGACCTGGTCCTTCGCGTCGTCAGTCAAGAGATCCCACATCGCCCGGTAGTCGGACTTCTGCCATGCGGCGGCGTACTGGCGCGCGATGGGTTCGGCCGGAGGCGGCCCAGGCTCGCAGGCGCTGGCGACTGTCGCGCAGAGGAAGAGGAACGCAAGCGCGGGGGCTGGGGGGCGAAGCCCCCCAACGCTAATACCCAGCGGCCTGACCCTCGCGGCGCGGATCCGCGCCACCTGCGAATGATCCGTTCGGGTCGATCGCGATCGCTTGCGCGCCCCCGGTGATCTCGTCCCAATCTCCAAGCACCGCGACCTCGTGGCCCTTCGCCGCCATCGCGCGACGGACGGCTTCGGGATAACGGCGCTCCATCTTCAGTGTGCGCCCCGAGTCGTGATACCAACGGGGCTCCTCGATCGCCTGCTGCACGTCCATGCCGAAGTCGATGAGGCCCACCGCGAGCTGGAAGTTCGTCTGCACCTGCGCATGGCGTCCGGGCGTGCCGAACACGAATCGCGGCATCGAGCCCTCGAGCGCGATCACCGTGTTCAAGGTGTGGACGGGGCGTTTGCCGGGCGCGAGCGCGTTGGGCGAGCGCGGGTCGAGCGAGAAGCCCGAGAGCCGGTTATTGAGGAGGATCCCGGTGCCCGGCACGACGGTGGCCGCCCCGAACGCGCTGAACACGCTTTCGATGAGCGAGACGGCGTTGCCGTCGCGGTCGACGACCGCGAGATAGGTCGTGTCGGCGGGCGTCATGAGCGAGCCGGCCTCGCTGCGCTCGCTCGCTTTCGCATTGACGGCGCGGCGGCGTGTTGCGACGAACTCGACGTCGAGCAAGCGGCGCGCATCGAAGTCGACGCGCGCGGGATCGCCCGCGTGCGCGTCGCGATCCGCGAACGCGAGCTTCTTCGTCTCGACCATGAGGTGGATGAGCTCGGCGCTCCCCCACTCGAACGATCGGACGTCGATGCCCTCGACGATCGCGAGCTCCTCGAGAAGGATGTGACCCTGAGAGACCGGCGGTTGGCCGAACAGACGGAGACCGCGGTAGTTGATAGATAGCGGCTCGGGGCGATCCGTGCGATGCGCGGCCAGATCGGCGCGGTCGATCGCGCCGCCGATCCCCGCGATCGCAGTCGCGAAACGCTCACCGACGTCGCCGCGGTAGAACGCGTCGGCGCCGTCGCGCGCGAGCGCCTGGAGTGTCACGGCCAGGTCCCGCTGCTGGAGCATCTCGCCGGCGCCGGGCCACCGACCGCGCGGACCGAAGATCTGCGCGGCCTCCTCGTCCTGGGCGATGCGATCACCCTCTTCGGCGATCGCCTCGGCGAGCACGTCGCTCACGGGGAAGCCGTTCTCGGCGTAGCCGATCGCGGGGGCGAGCGCGCGATCGAGGCCGAGGCGGCCGTGGTCGGCGAGAAGATCGGCGAGCCCGGCGACGAGTCCGGGCACGGTCGCGATCGTGGCACCCTGGCGCGGGAACTCCGTGCCGAAGCTCTCGGGGTCGAGGGCGTGAGGCGCGGCGCCCGAACCGTTGTACGCGGTCACCTCGCGCGACCGCGCGTCGTAGAACAGCGCGAACATATCGCCGCCGATCGCGCTGCGATGCGGCATGACCACGGCGCAGACCGCGGCAGCGGCGATGGCGGCATCGGCGGCGTTGCCGCCTTCGCGGAGAGCGGCGAGACCAGCGGACGTCGCGAGGTGATGTCCGCTCGCGACCAGACCGTTCGCGGCTCGGACCGTGCGGCGAGTCGTCAACAGTCCTCGATGGTACTCAAGGGGCGAACGCGATCGCGATGCGCGCGACCACAGCTGAGACCGCCGCGATGCCGATCCCGAGGCTCAGCGAGCCGCGCGGCCGCGGCACCATCGGCGCGAGGGCGAGCGCGAGCAGGACGAAGCCGAAGTGCGGACTTCCCTGCGTGAGGAGACCGCCGAACAGGATGTACCCGATGCCGATCCACGCGAGGGGCGCGAGTCCATCCGCGAGGATGACGATCGCGCAGATCGCCGCGGCGATCACCGAACCCCAGAGCACGTACTCGGCGAAGGTCGCCGCGAATCTGCCACCGGTCTCGTTGAACGCGAGAACGCCGATCGCGGCCGTGTCGAATCCGGCGGCGAAGAACCGTGCCGCCTTCCCCGTCCGGCTCACTGCGCTGACTTTCCTCCGGGCTCGACTCCGAGGAAGAGCCGCGTATATCCGACCGGCTCGCCCGACCAGAGGGGCTCGGGGATCGTCCCGTCGAGATGCAGGAGCATCGCGTGCTCGTCGCATGCGAAGCGCTTTGGGCAGACCGGGCACTCCGACGCGCTCTTCTCCGGCAGCCGCCCGAGGCTCGTGAGGACGAACCCGCACCGCTGGAAGAAATCCGGCACCAGGGTGAGCGCGAAAACCCGACGCAGACCGAGCCGCCGCGCCTCGGAGATGCAGGCGAGCACGAGCTGCCGGCCGATCCCGCGGCCCGACGCCTCTGGACGCACGGCGAGCGAACGCACCTCGGCGAGATCGGGGGTCAGGACGGCGAGCGCGCAGCATCCGAGGAATCCGGACACATCCTTGGCGACGAGGAAGTCGCGGAGATGCTCGAGAAGGAAATCGCGCGACCGCTCGAGCATGCGGTCCTCGGCCGCGTACCGGTTGATGAGCGCTCGCATGTCGTCGACGTCCTCCACCCGCGCCGCTCGTATCGCGACGCTCATTTCCGGAGCGCCTCCGTCGCTTCCGCGAGCGCCTCGCGAACGCGGTCGGGTGCGGTGCCGCCCGGCGAGGCGCGCGAAGCGAGCGAGCGTTCCGGCCGGACCTCGTCGACCGCGCTCGGCTCGAAGCGGCCGTCGTACCCCCGCAGTTCTTCGATCGTGACTCCACCGAGGTCCTTTCCGGCCGTGAGCCGCTCGCGGACGATGCGCCCGACGATCTCGTGCGCCTCGCGAAACGGCACGCCGCGCTTAGCGAGGTGATCGGCGAGATCCGTCGCCGCGAGCATGCCGCGCTCGGTCGCACGCCGCATCGCCTCCCGGTCGAAACGAAGGCCGCCGACCACAAGGGCGAGCACCGACAGCGCATCGGCCAGGGAGGTCGCGTCGTAGAGGGGAACCCGTTGCTCCTGGAGATCGGAGTCGTACGCCAGCGGGAGCCCCTTGAGCGTGGTCAGGACCGCGATGAGATCCCCGAGGAGGCGGCCCGAGCGGCCGCGGACCAGCTCGGCGACGTCGGGATTCTTTTTCTGCGGCATGATGCTCGACCCTGTCGCGTGGCCGTCGGCGAATTCAGCGAACCCGAACTCGGCGCTCGTCCACAGGACGAGCTCTTCCGCGAGACGTGAGGCATGTACGGAGGTCACGGCCGCCACGTACACGAAGTCGGTGATGAAGTCACGATCGGCGACGGCGTCGATGCTGTTGCGGAACTCGCTCGCAAGGCCGAGCTCGCGCGCAGCGGAGGCGGGGTCGATCGCATACGGGACGCCCGCGAGGGCGCCCGCGCCCAGCGGCGACGTCCCCGCACGCTCTCTGGCCTCCGCGATCCGCGAGCGGTCGCGTCGAAGTGCCTCGACGTGGGCCAGGAGGTGATGCGCGAGCGAGACGACCTGCGCTCGCTGCAGATGCGTGTACCCGGGCATGACCGTCTCGACCTCGTCCTTGGCGCGTTCGATGAGCGCGCGAGCGAGATCGGCGACCGAATCGTCCAGCGCCGAAAGGGCGTCGATCGTGAAGAGCCGGAGGTCGAGGGCGACCTGGTCGTTCCGGCTCCGACCGGTGTGCAGCTTTCCGGCGACCTCGCCGACGAGGTCGCGGAGCCGACGCTCGACCACGGAGTGGATGTCCTCGAAATCGCTCGGCCATGGGAACGACTTCTGCTCCATCTCTTGAGCGATTCGCCCAAGGCCGCCTTCGATGGTCTTCGCTTCCTTCTCCGTGAGGATCCGCTGCCGACCGAGCATTCGCACATGGGCAAGGCTGCCGCGAACGTCGTAGAGCGCGATCCGGCGGTCGAGCTCGAGGGAGCTGGTGAATCCGGCGACTCTGCGCTCAAGCGGAGTCACAAATCGCCCGGACCAGAGCGGCTTGTTGTTCGGCTCGGTCAACGAGCGCGCTTCTTGCTGGTGGTCGCCTTCGTCGGGGGTTTCCCC
>VBGU01000213.1 GCA_005881085.1 Chloroflexota bacterium
GGGTCATGCCTGAGCAGGCGGAGGAGCCGGCTGCCGCTAGGCGCTAGCCAGCTCGCACGGGATCTAGCCGGACTACACCAGCGTCGAAGGAAATGGGGAGGATCACATGACGATGACAAAGGTGGCGACGATGCCAATTGAAGGCATCGACACGCGTCAACTGGAGAAGTTCAACGAGCAATACGCGTCCGCGCCGAAAACCTTCGAGCTCGGGATCGAATGCAAGACGATCTGGGAGCAGAAGGGCCTCGGCAACCTGGGGAAGGTAGGCCGGTGGACCCTTGGGGGCCAGGCCATTGAGAAGCCCACCCGCGACTTCTCAGTTCAGATGGGCTCCTGGAAGGAAGTCGGAGACGCCATCGGTGTGGAGGGGGCCGACGATCGTATCGAGCCGATCGAGGCCGCGCTCCTCGGGCTGTCCTCGTGCGTCACCGAGGCGATCGTCCTGAACTGCGCCAGGACCGGCGTCAAGCTCGACGGGTTGGACGTGAAGGCGCATGCCGACGTCGACCCGGGTCCGATTACTGGGGCGAAGGACCCCTCGGACTGGGACAACACCTTGAAGCAGATCACGGTCGACGTCACCGCCCACGGAGACTTCTCTGGCGACGACCGGAAGATGATCGAGGACGGAGCGAAGCGGTCACCAGTGCGATACATGTTCAGCAAGACGGGCCTGCTAAAGACGAACTTCCACTACGAATAGAAGCGCAGACGAGATGAAGCCCGGTCGCAGTCGGCCGGGCTTCCTCTAGCTGTTCGACGCTTCGCCGCGGGGCCTGTCAGGCCAATGGGCGACTCACTTCCTGGAAGATCTCATCGTGGACAGATCCCTGCACCACGATGTCCGCCGTTCCCCGATAGATCTTCATCGACTCGGCGTCGGTTTGAAAGGCGTGATTTACCCTGTCGAAGGTTGCGAGATCGGCGTACTCCGTTTCGAGCACGATTTCGTTCCCCGTTCCCACGACCGGTGTGTATGGCGTTGATGTCGGCCAGCCCTTCTTCTTGGCGATCGCGTTCATCTCGTCGTTAGCCTTCAAGAATTCGTTGAAGTGCCCGTAGATGACTTGCTGGTAAAGACGGTGCCGATACATCCTGTCCTCCCCTGAGGCGCCCGCGCATCGAAGCGCCGCGGCGGGGATGATCCTAGCGACCGTCCCGATGGACGCTGAACACGTCGCGCACACCCTCGAGCTTCGCGAGCACGCGCGAGAGCTGCTCGACACTCGTGACCTGCAAGGTCGCGTTCACCGTGGCGGTCTTGTTGGGATTCGCCTGCGCCGAAAGCGCGAGCAGCTGCACCTGGTTCTCGCTGATCACCGACGCGACGTCGCGCAGGAACCCGTCGCGGTCCCAGCCTTCGATGCGGATCGCGACCGGATACGTGCGCGTCGTCGAGCGCTCCCACTCCACGTCGACGAAGCGTTCTTTGTCCGCGCTTCCCTTCACGTTCGAGCAGTCCGCGCGGTGGACGGTGACGCCGCGACCGCGAGTGATGTAACCCACGATCTTGTCGCCGGGCACCGGGTTGCAGCACACGCCGAAGCGGATGAGGAGGTCGCCGACGCCCTTCACGTTCACACCGCCGCGCGACGTGTCCGGCGGGAGCGGCGGCGCGACCTCGGGGATCGCGAGCTGGGTGTCGTCGGTGATGCCAAGGCGCGTGACCACCTGGGCCGCGGTGAGCGCGCCGTAGCCGAGCGACGCGAACATCGTGTCCACGTCGTGGAGGTTCAGCGCCTCGGTCACACGGCGAAGGTCCTCGTCCGAGATGTCGCCGAGCTCGCGCTGCGAGATGCGCTTGAGCTCCTTGTCGAGCAGGTCCTTGCCGTGTGTGACGTTCTCGTCGCGCTGCGCGCGCTTGAACCATGCGCGGATCTTCTCGCGCGCGCCGGGTGTACGGACCATCGTGAGCCAGTCGCGCGACGGTCCGCGCGCGGCTTTGCTCGTGACGATCTCGACGATGTCGCCGGACGCGAGCCGGTGATCGAGCGGGACGATCCGGCCGTTGACCTTCGCGCCGATCGTGCGATGCCCGACGTCGGTGTGGATGCGGTACGCGAAGTCGATCGGTGTTGAGCCGGCAGGAAGCCCTTTGACTTCGCCCTTCGGCGTGAACACGAAGACCTGGTCCTGGAAGACGTCGACCTTGAGCGACTCGACGAACTCCTGTGCGTCGGCGACGTCGTGCTGCCACTCGAGCAGCTGTCGCACCCACGCGAGCTTGGACTCGTAGTCGCGGTCGCCCTTGCCGCCCTCCTTGTACCGCCAGTGCGCCGCGATGCCGTACTCGGCGAGGTCGTGCATGTCCTTCGTGCGTACCTGGATCTCGACCGGCTGGCCGCCCGTGCCGATCACCGCGGTATGGAGCGATTGGTACATGTTCGCCTTGGGCACCGCGATGTAGTCGTCGAACTGCCCCGGGATCGGCGGCCAGAGCGTATGTACCACGCCAAGGGCGGCGTAGCAGGACGGGACGTCGTCGACGATGGTCCGGATCGCAAGGACGTCGTAGACCTCTTCGAACCCGACGCCCTTGCGGGTCATCTTCTGGGCGATCGACCAGAGGTGCTTCGCCCGTCCCGAGAGCTCAGCGCGGATGCCCGCCTTCTCGAGCTCCTGCCCGAGCGTCTTCATGGTCTCGTTGATGTAGCGCTCGCGGACCTGGCGGCGTGCCGCGAGCTGCTCCGCGACCTCGCGGTAATGCTCGGGCTCGAGGTATTTGAACGCGAGATCCTCGAGCTCCCACTTGATCTGCCAGATGCCCAGGCGGTGCGCGAGCGGCGCGTAGATGTCCATCGTCTGTCGGGCGATGCGCTTCTGCTTCTCGGGAGGAAGGGGCGCGAGCGTGCGCATGTTGTGAAGCCGGTCGCAGAGCTTGATGATCACGACTCGCAGGTCGTCGGCCATCGCGAGGAGCATTTTTCGGATGTTCTCGGCCTGGTGCTCATCTCGTGACTGTCCCGACAGACGCGACAGCTTCGTGACGCCGTCGACGAGGCGGCCGATCTCCTCGCCAAACTCGCGGCGCACATCCTCCACCGTTTTCGCGGTGTCCTCGGGGACGTCATGCAGCAGGGCCGCCGCGACCGTCGCCGGATCCATGCCGAGCTCCGCGACAAGCATCGCTACCGCGGCCGGATGCGTGATGTACGGCTCGCCTGAGACGCGCTTCTGGCCCTCGTGCGCCTCGGCCGCGTACGCGTAAGCGCGACGCACGAGCTCGGCATCGCCCTCGGGATAGTGGCGAAGTATTTCCTTCGCGAGGGTGTTCTCGTCGACGTTGCCGTGACGCTGCGGTCGCAGGCGCTCCGTGATCCCGACGATGCGCGACGTGAACGTGGGCGCGCGCTCTGCCATTACGAGACCAACACCCCGGGGGCTGGGGGGCGCGGGGGCAGGGGCCCCCGGCGCGGAGCGCCCCCAACGGCTTCCATCTCGGCGGCGGTGCCGACCGGGCCGAAGTCGCGGAGCTCGAGCTCGACGAATCCGCGGAGGCCGGTGCCGATGCTGACAACGGCGTCGACGCGACCGGCTTCGGTCATCCCCTCGGCGTGATCGCCCCGCCGGAACGCCATCGCGTCGAACGTGAACCGGCCGACCGTCACCTTGCAGCGAAGGTGGTCGGCGTCGGCTCCCACTTGCCGGATGTCGTACACGCGCACGTCGCGGATGAGCAGGTACGGTCTCGCATTCTCGGCACCGCACGGCTCGAGCATCGCGAGCTCGAGCGCGAGCTTGCTCGACAGGATCTCGGGCGCGATCTCCGCGTCCACCCGGATGGTGGGCACGGGTCGCTTTCCGCGAAGGCGCTCGCGCACGATCACGTCGAGCTTTTCGATGAGGTCGGGGATCCGATCGACCGCGACGGAGAAGCCCGCCGCCATCGCGTGACCGCCGTGCTTGATCAAGATGTCGTCGCACTCGTCGAGCGCTTCGGCGATGTGGACGCCGGCGATCGAGCGGCACGAGCCCTTGCCTTCGTTCCCATCGATGGCGATCACGATCGCGGGCCGGCCGTAATCCTCTACGAGCCGCGACGCGCCGAGGCCGACGATGCCGGCGGGCCACTCGGCGTCCGCGACGACCGTGATCCACGCGTCGGGTCGCTCCTCAGCGCGCTCGCGCGCGCCCGCGACCACCTGCCTGGTGAGCTCCTGCCGCTCGGTGTTGCGCTGCTCGAGGCGCTCGGCGAGAGTCTTCGCTTCCTCCGCGTCCTCGGTCAGCAGGAGCCGAAGCGCATCCTCGGCGTCGTTGATCCGGCCGGCCGCGTTCAGACGCGGGCCGAGCACGAAGCCGATGTCGCCCGCGCCAACGCGCCCGAGCTTCAGACCCGCGCGCTCGACGAGGGCACGCACGCCGAGGATCGGAGCGCGGTTCAGGGTCTCGAGTCCGAGTTTTGTGAGTACGCGGTTACCGCCGCGAAGCGGTACGACGTCGGCGACCGTCGCGAGCGCGCAAAGCTGCAGAAGCTCGTCCTGCCGCAGGGTGTACGCGAG
>VBGU01000173.1 GCA_005881085.1 Chloroflexota bacterium
GATCGCGATCGCCTGCACGACCTGATCATCGGTCGCGATCCCAGGCGCGACGAGGTCCGCGCGCAGGAGCGGCAATGAGGAGAGCCCGCCGAGCGACAGTGCGGATGCTTTGAGGAACACGCCGAAGAGCGCGAGCGCGTCCACCGTCAGCCGACCGAGCTCTCGTGCGAGGTCGGTCGCTCCCGGCCCAGGGCGAGTGCGCCGATCAATGCCCCGGCTCCTATAGCGGCGAGCGTTGGCACGCCGAGGAACGCGGCAGCCACGACGAAGGCGAGCGAGACGGCGACATCGATGGCGAAATGCGCGCGGCCATGTCGTGCCGACGCGCGGACCAGGAGGGCCGCCGTCGCGATCGTCATCCCTCCGGTCACGGGTGCGACGCCGGCGAGCGCCGCGCGCGCGATGGGTGATGCGGCGATCACGCTATATGCGGCCGTGAGCGCGACGGTGATCGCCGCGGCGGGAATCATCATTCCGGCGACCGCGGCGACGGCGCCGCGCCAGCCGGCCGCGCGGCGTCCGATGAGACCGGCCAGCGCTACGAGGTGGATACCAGGAGAGAGCTGCGACAGCGCCCAGGCTTCGCCGAATTCGCGTGCGCTCATCCATCGCTCGCGATCGACGGCGAGGCGTCGAATCAGTAGCAAAGTACTAGTACCGCCGCCCACCGATTGCGTTCCTACCGCGACCCATGAACGGGTCAACCTTGCCAGCATGCCCGTTAACCTAGCGGTGATGGATGTGGTGGGTCGCCAGGAAGCTCCTGTCTTCACCTGGAATCCCGTCGAACAGATGTGGGTGCAGGAACGTGGCGGCGCGGCTAAACCGCCGCCGGCTCCGCATGACATCCACGCCATCCAAACGTGGTTCCTCGACACCGAGGACAACGAGTGGATCCAGACGGTGCTCGGTCCGATGGGCCGTCAGCTCGCGGCGCAGTGGCGCGGTGCCTACCGCGTGCCGGAGGCGGCGATCACTCGCGGGACCAAGAGCCCGAAGAAGCGGAACCCGCTGCCGATACTCGTGGGGGCCGTCGTCCTTGTCGCGCTCATCGGCGGCGTCGCCGTCGCGGCGCCCGGGCTCATGAATCCGAGCGCGACACCGGCACCATCGGGTCCGATCGCGGCGAGCAACGTCCCGGCGTCGACGGAGCCGACCGCAGCCCCGACTGCCGAACCCACACCCGACCCGACGGCCGCGCCCGCCACTCCGGTGCCCGCGACGCCGCGTCCGCGGCCCGCCGGTCCGTCATACACGCTGAAGAACGGAACGGTCGTCACCTACACCGGTCCGGTGACGGCGGTGCGCAATTCGACACTTCCGGCGTCGTTCTCGGTCGCCCTCGCGAACGGGAGGGCCGGCACGGGCGCATTCGGAATCTTTCTGAACGACCCGGTCACCGTCTCCAACCGCCGCGCCGTGAACGGAACACTCGATGGGAACGGTCGCATCCTGCTCCAGATCCCGACGAACGTGCAGCCCGGGGTCTACCAGCTGCTGTTCTCGTACAGCGGCGAGACCGCTCAGATCACAACGGTGTCCGTGCGCTAGACGCCCTTAGGGCGCGCGCACCGTCACGATCCAGAAGACGCCGAAGTCCTCCATCCATTGCGCGCCTTCGACCAGAGGGCGGATCGCAAGGCGATATGTTCCCGGGACCGACGGAGCCACAATCGTGAACTGGAACCAGGCGACCTGATTCGGGCCGACCCACTCTGCAGGCTGCGCGGCGACGCGGTTGTAGCGCGGCCATCCGGTGTCTGGCGATCCGGCCTCGCCGTTGCCGCCGAGCATCGAGGCTCGGTCCTGACCCGGCTCGGGGTTCCACGTTCCGAGATATGCGACCTGGCCCATCGTGTCGGCGAGCCACCCGCGCGTGCCGCTGTTGTAGTAGGCGACGACGGCCCTCGCGGTCTCACCCGGGCACAGCGTCGAGTAGCCGCTCTGCCCATACCAGGTCGCGTGGAAACCAGCGACGCCCGAAGCGACCTTCGCGGGCGCCGCGATGCCTGGGCCATCAGTGCGCTCGCACGTTGTCGGCGAGGGCGACGCTGACGGGGTCGGCGTGGGGGTCGAAATTGGCGCGGCCGCGCCCAGGAGGCTCACTGTTCCCGCGACGATCGTGGCCTGACCGAGGACACCGCCGCTAACGAGGGTCGAATCGGTGATCACGTGATAGGTCCCGATCGGAAGGTCGACGAAGCCGAACCACCCACTTCCGTCCGTGGTCGTCGTTCGGAGTACGGCCCCCGCGCTCGGCTCGACGAGATGCAGCACGGTGCCGGTGAGCAGCGTGCCGTTCGTCGCGACCGCTGTGCCGCGCAGGTGGCCAAAGATCGGCTGGGACTTCCATGTCATCGCGGGCACCGCCGGCGCGTCGGCGAATATCGGTTGAGCCGCGGTGTCGTACTGCGACGGCTGCGTTAACGCTTTGATGAGCTCCGCGCGACCGATCGCGCCGCTTCGCGTGCCGGCGTCGGTCATCGCGTCGGGCGTTCGATACGAGTAGCCGACCCAACCGATGGCACTGTTGCCCGCCGCGCTCGGAGCGAGCGCGCGACGCACCTGGCTCACGCTCGAGGCGATGTCGTTCAGGTAGAGGGCCGATCCGATCGCCACGGAGCGGCGGTACTGGTTGTCCTTTGCGAATTCGCTCCACTCGTCGTACATCTGGTGCTGGTTCGCGAGGGAGTCGCGCTTGTAGTTCATGAGCATCGCTGTGTCGAGGATCCCTTCGCGCAGCCACCCGCGCCAGTCCTGCAACTGCTCGGCGTACGCGCGCGTGTTCTCCCAGCTGCCCGTGGTCTGCGGCCCGTACCCATATGTGATCACGTCCGCCGACACGCGGATCCGCGGTTTGAGCGCGGTCGACTCGAGATAGATCCGGCGGACGATCCCGCTGACCTGATCGCGGCGCCACTGCGTCCACTGCGGGTCGGTGTTCGACGGGGTGTCGCTCCGACCGGTCTCGGCACGGAAGCGCGCGAGAGCCGTCGCGTTGTAGCCCCACGAGGGCACGAGCGAACCGAGATTTCCGTCGGGGTACCGAATGCGATCGAGGTTTATTCCATCGACGTCGTAGTTGCGGACGATGCTCGTCGCGGCGTTCGCGACCCACGCGGCCGCATCGGGATGGCCAGGGTCGAGCATCCAGTCGTCGCTCAGCTTCGAGACGCCATCCGAACGCGTCATGACCCAGTTGTCGCGTCCCGATGCATTGGGTCCGTGCAGGTTGAAGATGTGATTCGGGTCCTTCGGCGGCGTGGTGCTGTTCCACATCGCGTTCGCGATCACCCACGCGTGGACTTCGATGCCCTGCGCGTGCGCCGTGGTGATGAGCGCCTGCAGGGGGTCGAATCCGGGGGCGATCGACTCGTTCACTGGGAGTCCTGACCGGAGGCAGAAGCAGTCGCCCCGCCGCACGACCTGAGCGACGACGGCGTTCGCGTGCGCCGCCTTGGTGGCCGCGACGAGCGCGTCGATCTGCGACTGGTCGTTTATGCCTTCGCCGAAGGCATCCGCCCAAAAGGCGCGGAACTGGCCGGCCGTTGCCGCCTGCCCGAGCGGAGATACCTCCGTCGGGAAGGTGGTGAACAAACCAGCCAGGTACCACAGGACAGCCGCAAGCGTGGCGAGTTTCAGAGTTTTCCCTTCCTCTACGCGTGTAACGGCCCGCTAACGGCAAGTCTTCGGGTGGCTTTGGATCGAGTCAAGCGAGCGAGCATGCGATGTGGCCAAACTGGGACGGTCGTACTCTCGGCGATCAGTACCTTCGGGCAATGATTCTTCGCGCGTCTCACTCTTGTTGGGGATGCAGACGCACGCGCGAGCGTATCGTTCCGCGCCGTGGACGCCGAGGCGGTTGCGCGCGTCCTCACAGGCGTGCCGGTCTTCAGCGCACTCAGCGATGCAGAGCGAACGGAGCTCGCCTCTCACCTTCGTCCCCGGCGCTTCTCACGCGATGAGGTCGTCTTCCACCGCGACGACGCAGGAGGGCACCTCTACGTGATTCTCTCAGGGTCAGTGAAGGTCGCCATCCCGGACGAGGAAGGGCACGAGGTCGTCGTCGCCGTCGAGCGGGACGGCGCGGTCTTCGGCGAGCTCGCACTCTTCGACGACGCGCCACGCTCGGCGACCGTCACCGCTCTCGATGAGACGCAGGTCGTGACGCTGGCGCGCGAGGACTTCCTCCGCGTCCTCGAACGAAGCCCGCGAGCGACTCGCGAGATCCTCCGGCTGCTCGCGCGGACGGTGCGGCGCGCGTCGGGACGGATCGAGGACCTGGTGTTCCTCGACGTCCCCGGGCGGGTGGCGAAATGCCTGCTCGACCTCGCGACGGCGCACGCACGCACGGACATCGAGCTCACCCAGGACGACCTCGCTGCGTTCGTGGGGGCCACCCGGGTATCGGTGAACCGGGCCCTCGCGGATCTCGAGTCACAGGGCGCGATCGCGGTCGGTCGACGTCACATCGTGGTCAAGGAACCTGCGCTCCTGCGCAAACAGGTCCGTTACTAGGGCCCTCCTAGACTTTCTCGTTCGTGAAGGTCGAAGAGCTCCGCGCGATGGCGGCTACGCTCGCAGACGTACTTCCCATCGAGATCCTCCCGGAGATCGATCGCCGGGAGCTCGCGAGTCACATGACCCTCCGGAAGTTCAAACAAGACGAGGTCGTCTACCACCAGGGAGACCCCGCCGCTCACTGGTTCGTCGTCTTCGAGGGGCTCATCAAGGTGCTGCTCCTTGACGAGAACGGACGCGAGCTCCTCATATCGCTGCACTCGCGCGGCGAGTTCTTTGGCGAGCTCGTCATCTTCGAGGACAAGGTGCCGCGCGACGGCACGGCCGTCTGCGTGATCCCGACAAGCGTCTTCCAGATCGAACGCGACGGTTCTCTTGCCGTTTTGAGGCGCAACGAAGAAGCGCAGAAGCACATGTTCGAGCGGCTCTCGCGGAACATCCGCAAGCTCGAGGGTCAGGTCGAAGACTTCGCCTTCCTCGACGTCACCAGCCGCCTCGCCAAATATCTCGTCGAGGTCGCGCGTCTGGGCCGCCCGCTTCCGTTGACCCAGGACGACCTCGCGGCCGCGATCGGCTCGACGCGGATGACGGTGAACAAGCTCCTCGCGGACTTCGAACGGCGCGGTTTCATCAACGTCGAGCGCCGCAACGTCCGCGTGCTCGACGAGAAGTCGCTTCTCCGGGAGATCCGCGTCTAGAAGAGGTTGGTGAGCCAGCGCATGCGCTTGTGCGCGGGCTCGGGTGCAAGCTCGGATGGCTCGAGCCGCGCGAGATCGTCGTGCAACGCGAGCGCAAGCGTCCGTGTCGCTTCTTTCGTGGGCGCGTCCTTTGGCACCAACCGCGGCGTGCCAGCGATCGTTGCGAGCTCCTTTCGAAGGTAAAGCTCGGCCGTACCCGCGAGCCAGACCGGCAGGATCGGGGAGCCGGAGCGAAGCGCGAGGTAGCCGACACCGCGCGCGAACGGCCCGAGCGATGACTCCACCCGCGAGACGCGGCCCTCCGCGAACACCACGACGATCTCGCCGCGCTCGAGCGCTGCGAGGGTCGCGGCTATCGCGGCGCGATCGGCAGTCGTCGAGGTGCGTTCGATAGGGATCACGATCCCTACGGCGCGCAGCACCGCGCGCCACCACCACACCTTCCCGGTTCCCTCGCGATCGCCCAGAAGCCGCACGTCCGCGCTCAGCGGGAACGACGCCGCCAGGAGGAACCCGTCCGCCCACCCCTGATGATTCGCGACGACGAGGAGCGGACCACGCGCGGGAAGCGCTCCGTAGTGACGGACACGGAAGATCGCCGCGAAGAGCCCGCGGACGATGAGGCGGGCGATCCGGGAGCGCACGGGCTAAGCCTGAGCCATCCGCGCAAGAGACGCGGGTCGGCGGGCCTACCTCGGGAGTGTGCCGCCCGGCACGCCCCTAGGACCCGAGCGAAGTGAGCGCGAGGCCGACGAGCGCCGCGAACATCGCGATCGTCACGATCCATCCAAGCGCCGTGAGAATCGGCCCGATGGTCTGTTTGCCCATCACCTTCTCGTTGCGGGCCGCCAGCATGATCACGACGAGGAGGAACGGCGCCGCGACACCGTTCAGGACCGACGTGAAGAAGAGCGCGTCGATCGGTTTGACGCCGGTGAAGGGAATGACCAGGCCGACGAGCGTCGCGATAGCGACTACTCCGTAGAAGGACTTCGCCCTTCGCCAGTCCTCGTCCAGTCCCTCGCGCCAGCCGAAGGCCTCGGACACCGCGTACGCGGACGCGCCCGAAAGCACGGGCACGGCGAGGAGACCGGTGCCGATCATCCCGACCGCGAAGATCAGCCCAGCGAGATCGCCTGCGAGAGGCCGCAGAGCCTCGGCCGCGTCGGCGCCCGTCGAGATGTTCGTCTTCCCGGACGCGTGCAGCGTTAGCGCGGTCGACAGGATGATGAAGTACATGACGAGGTTCGATACGAGCATCCCTACCGTCACATCGATCGTCGCGATCCGCAGCTCGAACCGGGATGCGCCACGCCGCTGCGCACGGCTCTTGCGGCCCGCGGATTTCTCTTCCTCCACTTCTTGACTCGTTTGCCAGAAGAAGAGATAGGGGGAGATCGTCGTCCCGAGGATCGCGACGAGCGTGGCGATGTACCGGTGGTCGGCTGAGATCGTCGGCACGATCGTCGCGCGCAAGGTCTCAGCAAGTGGGGGCCGCACGAGGACCGCATCGATGACGTAGGCGAGAAGCGCGATCGTGAGGTACTTGAAGACGCGCTCGATGAACCGATATTTCGCGAAGATCTGCATCGCGAGGAGCGCCACAGCGATCGGGACCACGAGCCACGGGACTGGTGTGCCAATGACCGTCCCCGCCGCGTCTGCGATCGCACCGAGATCGGCACCGACGTTTACGACGTTGGCTGTGACCACCAGGGCGACCGCCGGATAAAGGACCCAGCGCGGGTAGTGCTCCTTGAGGATTCCCGCGAGGCCGCTTCCGGAGCACTGGCCGAGCCGCGAGCAGATGTTCTGCACCGCGGCCATGAACGGGAACGTCAGGAGCGCCGTCCACAGCGTCGCAAGTCCAAGAGACGCACCGGCGACCGAATACGTGCCGATGCCGCTGGGGTCATCGTCCGCCGCGCCGGTAATGAAGCCCGGGCCCAAGAGGAGCGCAGCCTTCTTGACCGGATGCTTCTCGCGCGCGACCTGTTGCGCGCGAGTCATTGTGCGACCGTTTTGGGAAGCGGCTGGCGGCGCCGCCAGAAATCGGCCCACGGGTCTGCCTCGGCGAGCCGGCGTTCGAAGGTACGGACGTTGAACGAGGCAGGGTCCAGGCGGGGCGAGACCTCGTCCCAGGCGAGCGGCGTCGAGACCGGAGCGCTGGCCCTGTTGCGCACGCTGTAGGGCGGAACGATCGTCTGGCCGAACGCGTTGCGCATCGCATCCGCGAACACACGACCGCCTCGCTTCGCCTTCGAGAACTCCACCGTCACGAGCTTTGGCTCGCGCCGCGCGAGCTCCTCACCGAACGCAACGGCGATCGCGGTCGCCTCCTGCTGCGTCACGCCCGCACGGAGCGGCGCGAAGACGTGCAGGCCCTTGCTCCCGGAGGTCTTCGGGTAGGAGATGAGCTTGGCCTCGTCGAGCACCTTGCGGAGTGCGAGCCCGGCCTGGGCCGCGTCGGCGAACGACTCGGGCGGATCCATGTCGAACGCGAGCCAATCGACCTCGTGAATCGTTTTCGCACGGGAGGTCATCACGTGGATCGCGATGCAGCCGAGGTTCACCATGCCCACCAGCGTGGCGCGCGACCCGCCGACGATATAGCGCACGTCCTTGCCCGTGCTCGCCGCCCGAAGGACCAATCGCGGTCCCGCCGGTTGCCAATGTTCGGGAAAGTCCTTCCGATAGAAGCAACGACCGAGCATGCCGTCGGGGCAGCGCTCGGCGGTGAGCGGCCGATCGCGCATCCACGGCGCGACATGCGTCCAGATGCCGTCGTAGAACCGCGCGATGTCCGCCTTGGTGATTCCCTCCTCAGGCCACCAGACCTTGTCCGGATTGCTGATCGCGACACCCGCGACCTTG
>VBGU01000174.1 GCA_005881085.1 Chloroflexota bacterium
ACAGCGACAAGCGAAGCGGCTACAGAACGAGGCGCGGCTACAAGATGCTCGTGCCCGGTCCCGGGTCTGAACCCGGGACCGATGGCCTACCAGCCCAACTCTTCCCTCACCGGGATGATCAATGGCCCTGGTTGCTTGTCCATCGACTGGAAGTAGTTCTTGTCTCGCAGGTGGGCGACATGCTTTGCGATGGTTCGCCTGAAGTCGGCGGCAGACGCTAGAACTGGCACCTTCCCCCCGTCATGACGGTTCCGTCATCCCGACGTCCCTGGATCGGCGCGCGAGGACCACACAATGCAATCGGTGCCGCTCATCCTTTTCCTCTTCGCTCTGCTCGGCGGCGCCGTCGCCGCGATCTTCGCTCCGCTCTACTTGGATCTCTTCCGCCGGGAACTTTCGCGAGCCGACGAAATGGAAGAGACCGCTCGCACGCTCGGTCTGCGGTTCTCGAGAGGGGACCCCGCGTACCCCGGATCTACCGCGTTCCGCTATCCGTTCGAGCTCTTCTCGCGCGGAATCGAGCAAGCCTGCGAGAATTTCATCACCGGAACGATCGACGGCGTCGATGTGGTCGCCTTCGATTTTCTGTACCGGCTGCGGCTCGGCTCCGACGATCAGCCAAACCAGGACGCGCGATCCGAACCCATTCGCTACAGCTGCGCACTGGCGACGGTCGAGGGAAACCGCCCGCATGTCGTCGTCGAGCCCGCCTCGGCCCGGTTGACCGCTCGCGCCGACGGCGAACCGGTGCACCTCGAATGGGGAGACTTCAACGCGCGCTACCGGGTGATCTCGCCCGACCGCGGATTCGCCACCGCGCTTTTAGATGTCGGGCTCATGGCGTGGCTGGTCGACGAGGCGCCGCCGCTAGCGCTGACGTGGGAGATCCAGCGCGACCAGGTGCTCTGCCGCGCGTCGAGCCTCGATCCCGATGAGATCGCTCGGGTCGTGATCGCGCTCCCCGCGTTCGCGCACCGGATCGGTCGGGGCGCCTCGGACTAGCTCGCGTACGAGATGAGCTCGAGCAGCGTCCCATCGGGATCGCGAAAATACACGCTCGTCCCGCGGCCCTTCGCTCCGCCTCTCGTCATCGGACCCGCCTCGACTCGGACGCCTCGCGCCCGTAGGTGCTCGAGCGCCCCATCGATCGCGCCGTCCCACTCGAAGCAGAGGTCGCTGTTCCCGGGACCGACCGGTATTCGCGCGACCATCGCCGGCCGCGTGCCGGGTCCGTGGACGTTCAGCTGCTGCCCACCAATGCGGTAAGCGATCCGCCCGTCGATTTCGACGATCTCCGCACCGAGGACATCTCGATAGAACCTGTTCGAACGCTCGAGATCGCTCACCGCGATGACGACGTGGTCCAGGCGCACATTCGCACGATAGGAGCGAGCGGCTGAATCGAGACTGGGAATAGGTGTGGCGTGGAGTGCGTTGTGCGGCAGCGACGACAGGAGGGATCTCCATGCCCGTCACGTCTGTCATCACGACTGACCTCGCCCTCGGGCTTGTCCGCGCGGTGGTCGGCCTCGTCATCGCGGCGCACGGAGCGCAAAAAGTACTGGGCGTGTGGGGCGGGCCCGGCCTGGCGGGATGGACTCAGGGCATGACTCGCATGGGAATGCGCCCGGCGGCCTTCTGGGCGTGGGTCTCGGCATTCGCGGAGCTCGCCGGCGGCATCGCCTTCGCGCTCGGCTTGCTGCTGCCGGTGGTCGCCGCGGCTCTGACGATCCAGATGGCTGTTGCCATCGCGCGCGCGCACTGGAGCAAAGGCTTCTGGAACGGAAAGGGCGGGATCGAATTCCCATTCACCCTCGGGACGATCGCCGCGATCAACGGCTTCGCCGAACCCGGCGCGTACTCGCTCGATCGAGCGCTCGGTCTACCGGCGATGGGCGCCGGCGTCTACGTTGCCGTCCTCGTTGTGGGCACGCTCGCCTACCTGGTCGGCGCGCGAGCGGTCGGTGTGGAATCCGCGAAGGTGAACCGGGCGGTCTGAACCCAGGTCCGTGAAGACGGGGCCGGACGCGTTTATTCTCACCGGCGACCGTGAAAGAAGCCCTCGCGCGTCTCGATGCGCTGATGAATCGTCTCGTCGAGGCGGATCAGACCGGCACGGGGATCGATCCGCTGCGGGTCGCGAACGAGCTGGGCCAGATCCGCCAGCTGCTCGCCGAAGCGCCCGCCGTGGTTCGCGCGAAGGGTGGTCAAAAGCATTTCAGGTGCGAAGCCTGCGGGACGATCTCGCACGGCGAGCGCCAGCCCGAGAAGTGCCCCACCTGTGGCGGGCGCAAGTTTTTCGCCGCGGATATAGAGCAGCCGTTCGTGGAGTCCGGGGCCGGCTAGACCGCACGTTCGCCCGCTTCTGTGACGGACGAGACACTCGCGGCGCTTGCGCCCTTGCTGCGGACCCCTTATATTTCGGCAACTTAACTATTTGGAGTCCGAACCAGTGCCCACCCTTATCGAACGTCATGTCCCAGCGAAGACCGAAGATCTCGAGCTCGCGGGACTTCTCCTGGCCACGCTGCCGCGCCTCGGCAAGATGGCGATGGCTGCGGGTGGCGAACACAGTCCAGTCTCGGCGAACCGCGCCGGGGTGATGTGGCAGCTCCGGGAGCGCGCGATGCGGAGCGGCGATCTCGCGCAACGCTGCGCGATGACGGCGCCCGCGCTCACCGAGCTCGTCGATTCGCTCTCTCGCGACGGTTTCGTCCGTCGCCTCGAGGACCCCGGTGATCGGAGGGTCGTGCTCGTCGAGCTGACCGGTCCGGGGCGCCGCGAGCTCGACAAGTACCGCGAGGTCATGAAGCGACGTGTGGCCGGTGTGCTCGCGAACCTCCCCGCGGAGAAGCGCGTCCGCCTGCGCGCGGCCCTTTCGGACCTCCACGACGCGATCGAAGCCATGACCAAGGAGACTGCCAATGCCCGCTGAAATGACACGCAATGCCCGCATCCTTGCGACGGTCGGAGTCGCGCTCGCGCTGTTCCTCGCCGCGCTCGACCAGACCATCGTCGGCACGGCGCTTCCGCGCATCGTCGCCGAGCTGAACGGGCTCGACTACTTCGCGTGGGTCGCCACCGCGTACCTCGTAACCTCGACGACACTCACTCCGATCGCCGGGAAGCTCGGCGACCTCTTCGGTCGCAAGCCTTTCCTCCTGGCGGGGATGATCGGATTCGTCATCGCTTCCGCGCTCTGCGGCCAGTCTCAGAACATGGCCGAGCTCGTCGCGTTCCGCGCGCTCCAGGGAATCTTTGGCGGCGTCCTCTTCGCGAGCGTCTTCGCCACGATCGGCGACCTCTACTCGCCCGCCCAGCGTGCGAGGCTGCAGGGCGTTTTTGCCGGCATCTTCGGCATCGCTTCGGTCGTCGGTCCCGTAATCGGCGGTTACCTCACCGACAACCTCAGCTGGCGTTGGGTCTTCTACGTGAACGTCCCTGTCGGCATCCTCGCCATCGTCGCCGTGTTCCTCACGCTCCCCTCGGTGCGTCACTCGGCCTCCTGGCGCGACATCGACTTCGCGGGCGCGTTCACCCTCGCGGCGACGCTGGTGCCGCTCCTCGTCGCGCTCTCGATCACGCGCGACCACGAGTTCACCTCACCCGAGGTGCTCGGGCTCCTGCTCTTCTCCGCGGCAATGGGCGTGATCTTCTTCGTCATTGAGCGACGGGACCCGCACCCGGTGGTGCCGTTCGATCTGTGGAGGAACCCGACGTTCTCGGTGTCTACCGCTATCGGATTCCTGCTCGGTTTTGCGATGTTCGGCGCGATTCTCTTCGTGGGCCTCGTATACCAGGGCGTCCTCGGTATGCCCGCGACGAACTCGGGACTCCTTATCACGCCCCTCATGGCCGGTCTCATCGTCTCGAGCCTCATCACCGGCCAGCTCATGGTCCGGATCAAGCGGTACCGCTACGTCGGGACCGTCGGCGCCGTGATCCTGACGATCGGACTCTTCCTGTTGGCGCAGGTCACCGTCGGTACGCCTGAGATCGAGGTCGTGCGCGATCTCGTGCTGATCGGGCTCGGCGTCGGCGTCGGGATGCCGCTCTATCTGAACGCGACCCAGAGCGCGGTCGATGCCCGGTACCTCGGCGTCGTGTCCAGCCAGATCCAGTTTTGGCGGAACATCGGAAGCACCGTCGGAGTCGCGATCCTCGGCGCGGTGCTCTCGCACGAGCTCACCCAGAAGATCGTCGCTTCGATTCCGCCCCAGTTCGCGGGGGCGATCCCGGCGAACGGCAACGCTCAGGCGATCTTCGATCCTGCCGTCATGCAAAAGATCCCGCCGGCGGTGCTCGTCGCGATCCGCACCGCGCTGGCATCGTCGCTCCACGACATCTTCCTTATCGCTGCCGTCGTCGCTTCGTTCTCCGTTGTCCTCTCGCTCTTCCTCCAGGAGGTCCCGCTCCGCGGTCGAGCCGACCGCGTCAGCCGGCCCGAGGTGGAGGCGGCGCCGGCGTTCGGCGAGTAGGCGCGGAGATGTTCGCGTCTCCCCTGCGAGGTAGCCGTCCGTGTTGATCCGTCTGCTTCGCAGCAACCTCGCGCCGTACCGGCGGCAGGTCGCCATCGTCACGGCGCTCCTGCTCCTCCAGTCGGTCGCGAACCTCTACCTGCCCAACCTCAACGCGGACATCATCAATAACGGTGTCGCGAAGGGCGACACCGACTACATCTGGCGCACCGGCGCCGTCATGCTCGGTCTCACGCTCCTGCTCGGCCTCTTCGCGATCGTCGCGGTGTATTACGCCTCAGAGACCTCGATGAGCGTCGGGCGCGATGTCCGCGCCGCGGTCTTCGAACGCGTGCAGAGCTTTTCGGCGCGAGAGATGAACCGCTTCGGGACGGCATCGCTCATCACGCGCAACACGAACGATGTTCAGCAGGTGCAGCTCTTCCTGCAGATCGCGCTCACGATCCTCG
>VBGU01000199.1 GCA_005881085.1 Chloroflexota bacterium
ATCGCGTTTCTCATACGGGTATTTGCGAGTTACCGGACGTGGACGCACGAAGTGCTGCAAAGTGCGCAGCATGCCGGCGACGATCCCAAGCACTTAGACAGCGTCCTCGAGAGGGCGAACGCTGTCGACTCGACCGAGGGCCCCCAGGGGCAGGGGCCCCTGGGCGCGAAGCGACCGGCGGAGGGGTCCCCGGCCCATGGGGGCTGGGGATACCGCCGCGTAGAGAGGGTTTCGGTCGAGGCGACAGCGACCAGCAGTAGTCATCGATCGACATCTCCGAGCACGATGTCGATGGATCCGAGGATCGCGACGGCATCTGCGACGAGCCGGTCTTTGAGGAGCCACGGCAGGATCTGCAGATTCACGAATGAGGGCCCGCGCATCTTCGCCCGGAACGGGTTCGGGCTGCGTCCATCGCTGATCATGTAGATGCCGACCTCGCCCTTCGCGCCCTCGACCGTGTAGTAGGCCTCGCCCTTCGGGCACTTCCACACATGACCGAGCCGCGCCCGCACCGTGCCGCCGGGCAGCTTATCGAGACATTCACGGATCAGCGCGATCGCAAGCCGCATCTCACCGAGGCGGACGCGATAACGCGCGTACGCATCTCCCTCCGTGTAGATGACCGGCTTCAGCGACGTGAGCTCGGGATAAATGGAGTACGGCCGGTCGCGCCTCAGGTCCCAGTCCACGCCAGATCCGCGGAGCATCGGGCCGGTGAGGCCGTAAGCCTTCGCGAGCTCCGCTGGGATCGTTCCCACGCCCACCGTGCGGTCGAGGAAGATCTCGTTCTGGTCGAGGATCGTCACATAGTCCTCTTCGATGTTCTTCTCATAGCGATCGAGGAAGCGCGAGAGTTTTGACACCCAGCCGGGCGGGAAGTCGTAAAGGACGCCGCCGGGTCGGTAGTAGTTGAAGTTCATCCGGGAGCCGCAGAGCTCCTCGAGCATGTCGAGGATCTCTTCGCGGTCACGGAAGCACCAGAGGACCGGGGTCGTCGCTCCCAGGTCGAGGCCGTACGTGCCGAGCCACACGAGGTGCGACGCGCACCGGCTCATCTCGTCGACGATCACGCGTATGAACTCCGCCCGGCGCGGAACGTCGATGTCGCCGATCGCCTCCATCGCCCCGGCATACGCGTGCTCGTTCAGCATGTTGGAGACGTAGTCGGCCTGGTCGGCGTAACGAATTCCCTGGTGGTACGTGCGCCACTCGAAGATCTTCTCGAGGCCGCGATGCAAGTACCCCATCACGGGCACGCAATCGACGACCCTCTCGCCGGCGAGCTTCAAAACGAGGCGGAGCACGCCGTGCGTGGATGGATGTTGAGGGCCCATATTGAGGATGAGCTCCTCGACCTCGCCCTCTTCGATCTCGATCGTCGGCGGCGTGTAGGCGGTGGCGTCCTGGAGTTGCCGCCGCTCGGTCTCGGTGGCGGCTATGACCTAACCACCTTTCATGATCTTTTCGCGAAGCCGAAGAAGTCCTTCGATGAGCGCCTCGGGGCGCGGCGGGCAGCCGGGAACATACACGTCGACGGGCACGACCGTGTCCACACCTTGAAGCGTGGAATAGCTGTCCCAGAACTCGCCGCCGGAGGAAGCGCAGTTGCCCATCGCGATGACCCACTTCGGCTCTGGCATCTGCTCGTAGAGGCGGCGCAGGCGCGGCGCCATCTTGTGGGTAACCGTGCCCGCCACGATCATCACGTCCGCCTGCCGCGGGCTCGAGCGGAAGACCTCCATCCCGAAACGCGCTGTGTCGTGGTGAGACATCGACGCGGCGATCATCTCGATCGCGCAGCAGGCGAGCCCGTAGCCTAGCGGCCAGGGGGAGCGCGACCGGGCCCAGTTCACGAGGTTGTTCACGGTCGTGAAGACGATGTTGTCGTCGTTCGCGAGTACGCCAGGCGACGGTGACGTCGGGTCGGGGGCACCGAGACCCGCCTGGGTGGTCAGGGGACGTCTCTGAATGACGTCTTGCTCGAAGTCGATGGGACGCGTTTTCGGCTTCTCGTCGATCGCCATCGTCTTCAGTCTATTGAGTTTTTTGGCTAGTGCTGAGCCTGCGCTCCGAATCGCGACAAGAGCTCACCGACCGTCATGGCGCCGTAACGCTTGCCTACCTGCGCCTCCGCGATCCGCCACAAGAGGCGCATCGGACGCGGTCCGCTGCTGCCGACCTCGGAGAGCCGCAGGTGCGCATAGTCGGATACGTTCGGTATCTCCCGAAGCTTCCGCGCCAAGAGCCGCGCGGCATCGTCTTCGGCTGCGTCGAGGCCAGTCTTCGCGGTCGCGACGGCCGCGGCCGTGGTCGCCGCGGCGGCGGCGGTCGCGCTCTCCATCGTCGCGGGTGTCGTCGATTGGCCGTTCGTGGCCGTCGTCGGAGTCGCCGCTGATGCGCTCGACGGCGTCGAGACGGCGGGTTCCGCCGGCGCTGCGGCTGCCGGTTTCGCGCTACCGCCGCGCTCGCCGTCCCCAGACCGAACCCCTGCGAGGGCGCCGGAGCGCATCGCGTTGCCGATGAGGTTCGGCACGTCGAGCCCGGTGAGGCCCTTGATGGCGGTCGCGGATTCGGCTACGACGCGCGTCGTGTTCTTCACCATCTCGGATGCGCCATCGACGCTCATGACGGTGAGCGAGTCGATGTGCTCCATCGGCTCGGCGGCCGCGCGCACGATGTCGGGGAGCGCCGCGAGGACCGTCTGGATGAGGGCGGCGTCGTTGAACTGCTTGTAAGCATCCGCGCGCATGGCGAGAGCCTTCGCTTCGGCTTCACCTTTCGTGAGCACGACGGCCGCCTCGGCCGATCCCTGCAGCCTCTCGGCTTCGGCGCCCGCCTCGGCCGCCGCGATGCGCGCTCGCTTTTCGCCCTCGGCTCGCTGGATGGCGGCCTGCGCCTCCGCCGCGGCGGGCTTCACCGTCGTCGACAGCAGCTCCTGCTCTTTGCGAAGCGCGGCGAGGGTCGCGAGCTCGGTCTGCTTGCGGGTGACCTCCTGCTGCGCGTCGGCCTGTGCGAGGGGACCCGCCTGCGCGGCGCGCGCCTCGGCCGCTGCCGTCTGGATCTGTGCCTCGGCGCGCTTCAGCGACACATCTCGCTGCGCCTGGATCTTGATCTGCTCGGCTTCCGCCTCTCGAACCGATGCAAGCTGGTCCGCGGCGGCCTTCGCCATGCGCGCGTCCTTCTCGACCACGGCGAGCTTCTGTGCGCCGAGCAGGTCGACGTATCCGGACTCGTCGGTGATGGACTGGATCGTGAACGCGTCGATCTGAAGGCCGCTCGATGACAGATCGCCCTTCGCGGCGTCCTGCACCTCCTGCTGCAGCTTCTGGCGGTCCATGATCAGCTCCTCGATCGTGAGCCGCCCGACGATCGATCGGAGGCTACCCTCGAGCACGTTCTTCACGATCGAGTCGACGTGCTCGTCCTTCGCGTCGAGGAACCGCTCGGCCGCGTTCCGCAGCGACTCGACGTCGCGGCCGATCTTGAACGTCGCGACGCCCTGCACCTTGACCTTGATGCCCTGGCTCGTCACCGCGTCCCCAAGCACGACGTCGATCTGACGCACGGTGAGCTTGAGGCGGCCGACGCGGTGGATGAGCGGCATGACGAACGTACCGCCGCCGACCACGACCTTGACGCCCTTGTCGCCGGGCGGAGTGATGAGCTGACCTCTCTCGTTGCGTACCTTGGCGCCCTGCGAGCCGGAGACGATGAGCGCCTCGTTCGCGTTCGCCACGCGGTACCGGCTCGCCACGTAGAACACCAGCAGCGCGACGATGATGACTACTCCAAAGACAAGCAGTGGTCCGATTCCAGTGATACCGAACATTGGCTTCCTCCCCTATGGCGCCGACCGTGCGACCGGTTCAACGATGACGTTGGATCCCGCGATCCCAGTGACCCGCACCGACGACCCAGGCGCCACGTCGACGTCCGAGGTCGCGGTGAGGTTGTGCGACGCGCCCGCGTAGCTGATGAAGACGCTCCCATACCGTCGCGCGGGGATCGCCACACTGACCCTGCCGGTCTGGCCCAGGAGGTCGTTCAGGCTGAACGCCTCCGCGCCTTCCGACCGGCGAAGCACGCTGAACATTCCGAAGACGAGACCGAACCCCAGCGCCCCGGCGACGCCGCCCAGGAGCGAAGCGGCGCCTGTGTCGAGCTTGAAGATCTGCGTTCCGATGAGGCCGCCGATGCCGAACATCGAAACGAACCCGAGCAGCGGAGGCATGAGCGCGACGCCGCCGACATGTACGCCGATGTGCAGCGCGTCGAACATCCCACCGATGATGTCGTCGAGGACGACGGTAAGCAGCAGCAGGCCGCCGCCGACGGCGAGGCAGAAGACGAAGATCCCGTTGGCGATGTCGATCTGCAGCACGCCTCCCCTCCCGCGCGCCGATTCTAGGCAGGCCAGAAAGGCTTTACAGCGCCGGGCTCAAAGGCCTTCCGTGGCCCCCGCGAGAAGCGTTACCAGAGCGTCGTGGATGCGAGGCCCGCTCGCGATGATGCGCGGAAATGCTGGGTCTTGGGGGTTCAGCTCGGTCACCCGGCCGCCGGATTCGCGCACCAAGAGCGCGCCCGCCATCCAGTCCCAGGGCTTCTCGACCGATTCGAAGTAGGCATCCCAACGGCCCGCAGCGAGCCAAGCCAGGTCGAGGGCCGCGGAGCCGAACCGGCGCACGTCACGGACCTCGCCGAGGATCCGGGCAATGATCCGGCCCTGGGTCACCCGTTGAGCGGCGACGTAGCCGAACCCGGTCGCGATCAGCGCACTCGCCAGGTCTTTTTTGTCGGTGACGGCGAGCCGCGCATCGCCGAGGCGAGCGCCGGAACCGCGCGCGGCACTGAAGAGCTCACCGCGAAGCGGGTCGTACACAACGCCGGCGAGAGGTCCGTTCATGTCGGCACAGCAGATAGACACGGACCAATGCGGGATCCCGTACAGATAGTTGATCGTGCCGTCCGCCGCTGGATCCATCCGCGTTCGAGCCCTCCTCCGCGACGAGCGCATCATCCGGTCGCCGTCTCCGTATCGTCGTCACGATCGCGCGTTCGGCTCGTTCGTCCGCTTCAGAGACGAGGTCTGTCGCGCTCGATTTGGGGCGGACACCGGCCGCAGGCGAACGCCGGAGCTCGAGCAGCAACGCTCCGGCTTCGCGCGCCGCTTCAGTGGCCAGCTCGAGGGCATCCGACGCACTGAGAGCGCTCACGCGCGACGAGCTCCGGGCTTGCCGTCGTCGACGACGAATGTCGCGGTCGTGCTCACGGTGGCCGTCGGCTTTCTCACGGTCGACACCGCGCGGAAGTCCGCGGTCAACCGCGCGCGCTCGAGGGTGCAGCGAACGTACCCGCGGTGGTTGTCGAAGAACCGCAGCTGCGGATTCTTCAGCGGCGGCGTGAACTGCGTCTGCTCCACGAACGGGTCGCCTTCCGAGCTGATCGAAGTCCCAAGCAGCTCGGTGCCTACCGTCGGCGAGGTCGGATCGCCGAAGTCGCGCTTGAGGTCGTACACGAAGTTGACGTGGCTGTCGCCTGAAAGGACGACCGGGTTCCGTGTCGTCGCGAAGCGCTCGAGGATCATCTGCCGGTCGACGACGTAGCCCATCCAGTTGTCGACGCCGTCGAACGTGTGCTTCGCGAGATCCGGATTCGAGTCCTGTTGCGCGAACCGCACGGACTGCGCGACGAAGTTCCACGGTGACGCCGAGTCGGTCAACCCCTTCAAGAGCCAGTTGCGCTGGTCGGCACCGAGCATCGTGCGGTTCGGATCAACACTCGCGGGACAGTAGCCGGACGGCGTCTGGTCGATCTCCTGGCAGAGCGCGACCTCGGGCGATCGGTACTGACGCGTGTCGAGGACGAAGAACGTCGCAAGACCACCGTACGAGACGCTGCGGTAGAGCTTGAGGTCGGGTCCCTGCGGCCGCGGAGGACGTACCGGCATGTGCTCGTAGAACGCCTGGTAGCCCGCGGCGCGCTCCGCCAGGGCGGCCTTGTTGCGCGGGTCCTCCTTATCGATGCCGCCCGCGTAGTTGTTCTCCACCTCGTGGTCATCCCATGTGACGATCCATGGGAACGCGGCATGCGCCGCTTGAAGATCCTTGTCGGTCTTGTACTGCGCGTAGCGATCGCGGTAGTCGGCGAGGCCGAAGCTCCAGCCCCGCTTGCTGTAGTCACGGACGATGTCCCCACGCGCCGTCCCCTCGTAGATGTAGTCGCCGAGAAAAAAGACGGCGTCGAGATCCTCGCGCGCCAGGTTCGCGTGCGCCGTGTAGTAGCCCTGCACGTAGTTCTGGCAGGAGGCGAAGGCGAAACGGAGCGCCTGCGGTGCGGCGCCCGCGGCCGGCGCCGTGCGGGTTCGGCCGATGGGGCTCTCGACACCGCCCGCGCGGAAGCGATACCAGTACACCCGGTCCGGATCGAGGCCACCCACTTCGACGTGGACCGAATGGGCGAGCTCCGCGAGGGCGCTCGAAGCGCCCGAGCGCACAACGTCTTTCATTCCGTCATCGCTGGCAACGAGCCATTCGACGCCGACCGCGGCGCTCCCCATCCCACCG
>VBGU01000200.1 GCA_005881085.1 Chloroflexota bacterium
ACGGGTTTCCGTGACCGGTCACGTCAGCGCCTTTGCGATCGCCGATCGGGGTTCGGCGCCGATAGAAGACCGGCGTCTCGAAAGGGTCATCGGTGTTCTGCGCTTCGTTGCGGCGGCGGCGATCCTTCTCTTCGGACAAGCTTTACCGAACCTCGGCGCTCTGTTCGTCGTCGTGCTCGGAGTCTTCTGTGGTGGCTACGGGCTGCTGGTCAGCCTGAGATGGCGGAGGGTGCGCACCGCGTACGACCGTGAGCAGGCCGCGCGCTTCACTCTCGCAGCGGACATCAGCCTGGTCGGGTTTGCCCTGTTCGTCTTCGCCCCCGACCCGAGTTGGACGATCTACGCGTCTGGATTTTTGGTGATCGCGACCGGCGGTTTTCGGTTCCCGAACGGCGCCCTTCTCGCGGCGGCTTCCCTATCGCTCACCTATGTCGTGGTCATGGTGTTCCGCGCCTCAGCTCTCGCGATTCCGCTGAGCGCCGCGCAGGTGGCGCTCCACCTGGGCGGTTACCTGACCGCCGGAGCCGTGCTGAACGCGGTGCTGCCCGGACTCGACGCGCTCCGTGAGCGAGACCACGACACGTACGAGCCGATCCTTCAGGCGCACGACGACGCGGGAAACGCCGTTCTCATGACTGATGCTGACCGGCCGATCTTCTGGAACAAGGCGTTCGAAGCCCTCACGGGTTACACCGGTGCGGATCTCAGAAAGGCTCCGTCGATCGCAGACCTCGTCCTGCTCGGCGAGGATTCCCCGGCGGAGACCAGTGAGGATCACCGACCGTTCCGCGCGCAAGTCCGCACCCGCGACGGCAAACTGGTCGAGGTCGACGTGGTTCGGCGCGTCGCGTCCGCGGACGGGAACGATCGCCGAGTCTGGCTCCTGCGGGACGTGACCACACAGGAACGTGCCGAGGCCGACCTCCGCGACCAAGCGCTGCACGATGCGCTCACGGGTCTTCCGAATCGAACACTGCTTGGCGATCGCCTCGAGTCAGCGATCGCAGTGGCGCAGCGGCAGGATGCCGCGCTAAGTCTCCTGCTCTTGGACCTCGATGGCTTCAAGGGTGTGAATGACACCTGGGGCCATCACGCGGGGGACCTGGTGCTCGTCGAGATCGCGAGCCGCTTGAGCGGCACTCTCCGCGAAAGCGATACCGCGGCCCGCCTTGGCGGCGACGAATTCGTCCTGCTTCTCCCCGCGACGCCGCTGGTCGGCGCCATCGAAGCGGCACGGGCACTCGTCGACTTCATCGTCGCGCCCATCATCGTCGACGGGAAGTCGCTCACGGTGGGCGCGAGCATCGGGATCGCCGTATTCCCGAATCACGGTCGCGACGCTGAGGTCCTTCTCGCCGCTGCGGACTCCGCGATGTACGAGGCTAAGCATTCCGGCGGCGGCTACCGCACGTTCCGGGCGCATATCGGGTCGACGCAACCATGAGGGCGCCGAGCGGGGCCCCTGCGATCGAGCGCCGCCGGATGACTCTGCTGAGTCGAGTTCCTCTGCGTGGAAACCAGCGGGCCGAGACGGACGGTCGAGGTCGGACCGACGACCCGCGACTTACGCCGCGACAGCGCCAGGTTCTCGACGGTCTGATCCGCGGGCTCACGAACAAGGAGATCGCGGGCGAGCTTGGGATCGGTCCAGACGCGGTCAAGCGGATCGTCTCGCGACTCCTGATCAAGCTCAATGCCCCGAGCCGGACGGCTCTCGTGCAGCCGGCGCTGCAGACCGACGCGGCACGACGCCGCCGCGCGCGAGCACCAAGTGCCCTTAGCCTGCTCGACGCCGTTCCCATCCCCGCGCTGATCACACGCGGCGCCGCCCACCGCGTCGAGTACGCGAACCCCGCGGCGAGGACCGTGCTCACGGACGCGGGGACCGGAATCGAACTGGCGCAGTTGTTTCGGGCGGGGCCACGACGGGCGATCCTGCGGATCGCGGACGAGAGCTTTACCACGGCCGCGCCGCGGGTGGCCAGAAGGGTTGTGCTTCACGATCTGGTTCGGGCCGACACCAGCTGGCGCCGTGTCGACGTGTTCTCAAACCCGATGCACGACGGAGCGGGCAAGCTCGCCGGATTAGTCCTCTTTCTCGTCGATGTCTCAAACGACCTTGTGTCGATGCAAACCAGGGCGACTAGTGACGCGTGAATGAAGGAGCGGGAGCAGCCTGCCTCAGCGCCCCAAGGAGCACCCGGTACGGCGTGTCCTTGACTACACAACCCACCGCTCCCATTCCACGGGCAACCTCACAGACTTTTGGATTGAACGTGTACATGACCACACGGATCTGTGGGAGCCGATTCCCGACGATCGCGGCGATTGCCAGACCGTCCGCTCCGGGAAGGATCTCGTCGACCACGAGAATCTCAGGAAGAAGCTGCCGGCAGAGCTCGATGCATTGCCGACCGTTCTTCGCGACAGCCACGCACTGCATATCCGGTTCCGCGTTGATCAGGTAGCGGAGGTTCTCGCGAACCGAAGGGTGGTTCTCGGCGACGAGCACTCGGATCTTTGTCATGCCGAACACTCTCGCTCCGGCCAAGCGCTCGGCAAGGTCCCATTCGGGCACATGTGAACTCCACGCCACGGCGAGGTACCCAAATGGGACCTTGTGCCGCGTCCGGCCTGGACGAATAGTCGGTGCCCGATGCAGACAAGCCCAATCTCCCCCACCCCACCCGAGCTGCGGAGCGGGCGCGCTCTCCCTGCGCCCCGCTCCGACAGCGAAACAAGACCCATTCGTTTACTGATCGGGGATAGCGATCGCGACTTTCGTCGCGCGCTGCGGGTGAGCTTCTCCGCCGATCCGCGCATCCACGTTGTGGGCGAAGCGGATGACGGCGATCTCGCGCTCAAGCTCCTCCGGTTGCTTCGTCCCGACGTCGCATTACTCGATGAGGACATGCCGTCCTTCGGTGGTGCCGCGATCGCGCGCGTGATCAGATCGGAGCTGCCGGGGACCCGCGTCGTGGTGATGACTCGATCACAGTCAGGAGGGCGCGGATGAATGGTCCAACAGAGGGTCCCGAGATCGACTTCTGTGACTCGGTCGTCTTTGAGCTGCGCCAGCCGCTCACCTCGATCACCGGGCACGTGCAGCTCGCAAAGCGTCTACTCGCGACAGACCCGTCCCGCGCGAGCGAAGCGCTCGACCAGGTTGTCACGCAGATCGCGCGCATCAACCTGATGCTCGTCGAGCTACGCGATCGCGCTCGCGACGCAGCCCATGTGGAGGCTCTGTTCAAGACATGAGAAAGCTCCTCAAGCTCATCGCTGTCATCGCCCTTCTCAACGTCTGGGGAAACATGGCAGTCGCCGACGGGCCAGCCGTTTCCGCGCAGCCTGACCTCCGGCCCGGTCCGGAAAGCTCGACCGCGGGCGGATCCGCTTCGGCAACAGGCGGCAGTGCCGGACCGGCGACCGTAGCATCGAGCGCGCCGATCACCGGATCGAGCTCGAACACCAGCCGATCGAGCGGACCGTCGAGCAGTTCGACATCCGCAAGCGGCCCGGGCACCACGGCCACCGCACCGATGACCGCCTCGGCATCGCAACCCGACCCATCCGCACCTGATGGATCCGTACCGGCCCCGACGACGTCCGGACCATCGGCGAACGCCGATGCGAGTCAGACAAGCGTTTCAGCTTCTGATTCGCGGGTCCGAGCGAATGCGGTTGCCACCGGGACAGCGTCCTTCGCGGGATCGCTGGCCGGAGTCGGTTCCGCCGAAGACCCGACGTACGCGTCGACGTGCTCGACGGCCGAGGCCTCGCCTGGGGTGCCGACGGACGCGAGTCTGGGGACGAGCTGCGGTACGAACCCGTCCTTCGTGTCCGAAGCCTTCGCCTCGAGCAGCTCGAGTGGCAACGGCGCCGCCGGCACGCCGTCCGGGTCCACGTGCCTCCGCGCCGACGCAACGGCAGGCACTTCTCCGATGGCAGGCCTCAACGATGACTGCACCGTGCCGAGCAGCGCGGGTCCGTCCAGCGGCTCGAACAACGGAAGTGTGAACGGTGCGGCGAGCGGCGCAGGTTCAACCTACTCGCGGGCGGGAACCTCGGCCGAGCCCGCGAACGTCCTCGGAATCGCCTCTCTCCCGTCCACAGCGACCGCGCCCGTTTCGCTGGCGTTGCTCGGCGCGGCGCTGAGCGGCGCGGGTCTCGCCCTGCTTCGACGGAGTCGTCGCAAGAATTAGGGGACGGTCCACCTGACCGGCCCGGGGAGCTCACTCGCAAGGCGGCGGTATTCCGTCAGTCGAGCGTCGGTCCGCTCGAGCTCGTCGGCGATCTGCTCGTAGAAGCGGCCGTAGAAGATCCGAAGGTCGCGCTCGTCGTTGTGCCGGGAGCCGAGCTCGTCGTCGACGCTCCGCTGGCGTGCAAGCGTCTTCGCATAGCGCTCGCGGTAGTGCGCGAGATTCGCGCCAAGATCGGTGACGGTCGACGGCGCATGCCGCGTCAGCATTTTGAACTTGTCCGCCTTGTCCCAGAGCATCGGCACTGAGAAGAGGAACGGATCGCGTCCCGGCGCGAACAGTCGGTTTCGACTCGCCTCATGGATCGGATACGTGGCGATGAGCGCACCCGGCCCCGTGCTCATCCAGCCGTCATTCATCGTTCGCCGGACGTCGTGGTTGCTGAAGGCCGCAAGCACGTCGTCGATGGGACGCTCGTTGCCGGCCTCGTAGAGCCGAACGAAATTATTCGCGGGGAATGAGAAGTCCGACATCCGGCTCAGCGCGAGCGCTTTCGCGACGCTCAGCACGTCTCTCGCTACGTTGATCGCGCCTGGCCCGCGAGCCACCTTCGGGTCCCACACGCCCGCTGCCGCCAACGCGTTGTGCACGACGTGGCTGCAGTTGTTCGTGTACATGTTCCAGATATAGCCGCTCCTCTGAGCGGCGTCGTTCGCGCTGTTGAGGTAAGCGATCACGTTGCCGATGGCGTCACGACCCATCGGCAACCGCGCGCAGTAAGCGGTGCGCGCGAAGTTCAGCGCCACGTCCGTCCCGATGGAATGCCGGACGATGAATTCCTCAGGCCGCATCGGATCGGGCCGTTGCCGCATCAGCGCGTCCTTGATGCCGATTCCGGCGAACCAACCTGCCGCCGTCGCCTTTTGGATCGCGGCCTCGTAGAACTCCTTGTCCAGGGTCTGCTCTGGCGCGAGGCCACCGCGAAAGAACTCGTCGCGCCCCCGGATCGCGACCCAGGTCACGTTGTCGAAGATCTTGTTGACGCTGATCCCGACGCCGGAGTCCGGGTCCGAAAGGCTTGTGCCCGCAGCAGCAAGCCGCAGAAGTGGATAGCTCGCGCCTGGGTCGATCTCCGCACCGTTGATGAAGAGGGTCGCGTGCCCGCCCCAGCCGCCGGGCTTGGCGCCGACCTGATGGAATTGGGTGACGGCACAGACCTCGACCGAATAGGGAAAGAGCGAGTTATAGGTGCGCTGCGCGGACGTCCGCCTCCTCCTGTGCGCGAAGTTGGACGACACTACGCCTTGCACCGGCCGACCGAGCGAGCCACCACCGAAAGATGACGCGTTTCGCGAACAAGATTTGGACGCATTCGCGTCAGCGACATCGATCTCGAGCCTTGAAGCGGTCCTTACGCAAATGTGCGAATGCACAAGAGCGTTCACCCTTGAACGGTTCCCGCGTCCGCGGCACGACGACGGCGACGCAGGCGTCTTCGTTCGACTTACCGCCCGGTGTCCATCGCGTTTCAGTCGGCATCGCGTTTACCTCTGGTTACCCCGATCGGCGCCGCGGGTTCCTATTTTCGATCACGTCGTTGGGAGGTGGACTCCGTGATGGAGACGAGTGAGCGCATTCGTGTCGTGGTGGCTGACGATCACCCCTCCACTCGGGAGAACCTGCGCTATCTACTGAACACCGAAGCGGACCTCGAGGTGATCGGCGCCGCGCAAAACGGCGTCGAGGCATTGCGTCTCATCGTTGAGCTGCGGCCGGACGTCGCCGTCCTCGACCGGGAGATGCCCTTGCTCGACGGATTGCAGGTGGCCGCGCGGCTCCAACGGGAGCAGCTACCGGTGCGCGTCGTCCTGTTCACGCTCGATGCCGAAGTCTTCGGAGAGCTTCGGGGTGGCGTCGTGGTCGCGAAAGATGCGCCGGTGGCGGTGCTTCTCGCGGCGATCCGCGGTCCTCGGCATCGCGAGCCGGTGGTCCACACTGCGCGGCCGCTTCGAGTGTTGGTCGTCGAGGACGATGACAGCACGCGGCAAGCTCTCGTGGACTTCCTGAGCGATGAAGGCTTCCTGGTGGAGTCGGCCCTCGACGGTCAGGAGGCCCTCGGCGTTGCCGCCAGCGGCGCCATCGACGTCATCGTGTTGGACCTTTGGCTCCCGGTCCTAGACGGCGCGGCGTTCGCGGACATTTGGCGGACGCATCCGGGCAGCGAGCGTGTGCCGATCATCGCCATGAGCGGGTTGCCGCAAGGCGAGGCGATCGCCGCCGGAGTCGGCGCGGCTGCATTTCGCACCAAGCCGTTGGACCTTCCGAAGCTCGCGGATCTCCTGCGCTCGACCGCGATCCGGAGCGGCGCGGAGCCTCGTGCGTAACTAGTCTCCCCACCCCCCCAACCGCGCGCGACGGACTCCTCTTCCCCATAGATGGAGTCCGTCGCGATGTATGCGACGGGCACTCAATTAGCGTCCAAGCCGATATGACCGCACCGCCCAGATCGGAGTGTTTGCCGATTGGAATGGCTGGTACATGTTCGCCGCGATCACCGTTCCATCGGCGCGGCAGATCGTTACGACGGCGGCAGTCGATCCGGTCTGAGTGAGGGCAAAGTCGGCGGTGTTGGTCCCGTTCGCGATGCCGACGCCGGCGAAATACTCGAGCGCCGGCTCGACGGGTTCGAGGCGGTCCATCCCAACGACGGGCACCATGCCCTGCTGGTCCTGGAGAGCGCCACTCGAATAGGTGGCATCGATCGACGGTCCAAAACTCGGAACTTCCGAGCACACAACTCGAGGCACGTCAGTCGGAGTCGGCACCGCGACGAGTCTCGGACCGCACGCGGCGAGCGCCATCGTGACGGCCATGAGCCCGATCGAAGGTCTGCGCACCGGGGATGAGTTTGCCGACGCACGGACCAGCCGTCGTCCGATTTGGGACGCGGCTAAGTGCTAGGACCACCAAGCCTAGAAACATGATCCGTTGCGAAAAGGCGCTCGACGGTGTGATTCTCTCCGTCGGTGTGGACCACGCTGATATTCGTGTTCCCGCCCGGGGTCCGGTCGAGCTTCGGAAGGATCCCGAGGAAGTGCGACAGGAGGATCCGGTTCACGCCGCCATGACCGACGATGAGGATCGTCTTGCCCGGGCTCTCGCGGGTGAGGCGATCGATGGCGCCGAGCGTCCGCGCGAGGATTTCATCGAGCGACTCCCCACCCGGCCACGAGACAAAACCGTCGTCATTCCAGCTCGGCAGGCCGCGCGTCTCATCGAACGTCTTTCCGGTCCGGTCGCCCACGTTGATTTCCCGCAGCTCCGGCACCACCTCGACCGGGATACGGTGGCGCTTCGCGATCACCTCCGCGGTGTCGCGGCTCCGCGAGAGATCGCTCGAGACGATGCGGTCGAACTTCACCTTCGCGAGCTCGTCCGCGACCGTGGCAGCCTGCTGGCGCCCGCGCGCGGTCAGCGGCGAGTCGGTCTGTCCGGTGAAGACACGGGCAGCGTTGCCCTCGCTCTCGCCGTGGCGCACGAAGTAGAAGGTGGTCGGCTTCACTAGACGCCGAGATATTCGGCGAGATCCGTCCAACCCGCCACGCGCGTGATCCGCTCGCCCGACACCTCGCGATTCCAGGGCTGGTCGAAGAGGAAGACCTGGACGCCGGCTTTCGCGAGGGTCGGGGCGATCAGGACGTCGTCCTCGCAGAACGCGTCGAGCTCGAGCTCCTTCGCGAGGCGGACCTTGTATTCGGCGGAGCCGGCCGGGTCATAGCGGCCGCGCGGGTACTCCGGCCGGAAATCGCCGGTGGGCTTGAGATGCACCGCCTTCGCGTGGTCGAAGATGCCCTTCTCCCGTAGCCAGGTTTCGGTGATGTACCGGCGGCGTTCCGCGCGCGCGGTGATGAAGTAGAGCTCGTGGCCGGCCGCCACGAGCCGCTCGAGGACGACGGGGCAGTCCTTATAGACCTCGAGCTCCGCGAAGAACGTGCTGTCGTAGAGGCGGATCCGGAACTGGTCGCGCTGCTCCGGAGTCACGCGCTCGAGGCCCGGCACGACGGTGTCGTAACCGGCGCCGCTCTCCTTCTGCGAGAGCAGGTGCCATCCGATCTGGCTTTCGTCGGGGAGCTCCACATTGAATTCCTGCGCGAATCGGCGGAGATACGGCACGGAGCAGATCGCCATGACGTCGTCGAGATCGATGCCGATCTTCACCGGGCGTCAGGGGATGCGAATGCAAGGAGCCTGCTCGGCCTCGCTTCGAGGCACTGCATCACATCTTCGTGTCCGGTGCTGATCCGAAACCCTTGAGCACCTTGTCGACGCGCTCGGCAAGGTGCGGGTCCCCGCTCCGAAACAGACCGGGCGTCGGACGTCGGCTCTCCGGCGCCGTCAGGTGCTCCAGCGCTTCGCGGATCAATGAGGCTTCCGACTGGCCTGGGCGCCGTACGAGCCGAC
>VBGU01000076.1 GCA_005881085.1 Chloroflexota bacterium
CGACCGCATCGCGTGGAGCCTCACGTACGCGTACACGGATACGCAGGATCTGTTCGTCGAGCGCCAGGATCCCACCGATCCGCGCCGCTACGAGTACAGGGGACAGTTCGAGACCGCAACGTTCGTGCGCGAGACGATCGACGTGAAGGGCCGTGCCGATCCAGTGATCGTCGACGTCGCGATCACGCGTCACGGACCGATCGTCACTCCGGTCGTGAAAGGCCAGACCGCGCCGCTCGCGCTTCGCTGGACCGCGTTCGATCCAGGACGGCTCATCGACTTCGTGTTCGCGCTCGCGCGAGCCCGAAGCTGGCAGGACTTCCGCGCGGCGGCCGTGGACTTCAGCGGCGCGGCGGTCTCCGCCTGCTACGCGGACGTCGATGGGCACATCGGCTATCAGCTCATCGGCCAGCTGCCCGCGCGCAAGGGCGACGGGCAGATGCCGGTGCCGGGATGGACCGGCGAGTACGACTGGACCGGCGTGCTGCCCGCCGACGCGAATCCCACGCTCCTCGATCCGTCGACCGGCATGATCGTCAACGCGAACGACCGGCCGACGCAGGATCCCCACAGCACGGGGTATGTCGGCGAGTGGGATCCGGGGTTCCGGGCGACGTACATCGCCCAGCGCCTCGCTGGTATGCCGAAGGCGGACCTGCCCGCGATGCGCGCGATCCAGACCGACTACACGTCGACGCCGGTGGGCCGGTGGCGCGAGGTCATCCTCGCGGCCAGTCCGAAGACCGACCTGCAGCGTCGCGCGCAAGCGCTGGTGCGCGACTGGGACGGCACGCTCTCCGCGCAGTCAGGCGGCGCGGCCGTGACCGAGGCGTGGCTCATCCGGATGCTCGCGCGGACGTTCCACGACAAGCTCGGGGACGCGCTGTACGCGGATTACCTCGGTCACGGCCGCGCCGTATTCGCCTTGTATGAGCTCCTCGCGCATCCCGACGATCCGTGGTTCAGCGACGCGGGCGACCCGTCGGTGCGCGGGCGCGATGGCGTGTCAACCGTCGCGCTCGAGGACGCGACGCGTGAGCTCGTCGCGCGGTTGGGCACCGACCCGGCGAAATGGCGCTGGGGCGACCTTCACACGATCACATTCGAGCACCCACTCGCGATCGGTCCGCTCGCGCTCCTTCTGAACATCGGTCCGATGCCGCGCTCCGGCGACGGCTTCTCCGTCAACAACGGCTCCTACGATCCGGCGAAGCCGTACAAGCAAACGACGAACGCCTCCGAGCGCATGATCGCCGACCTTGCCGATCTCGATAACTCGCTCTCGGTCACGCCGGAGGGCGAATCCGGTCAGCCGGGATCGCGGTACTGGGGCGATCAGGCCCCGCTCTGGAACTCCGGCGACTACAAGCCGATGCGTTTCTCAAGGGATCGCCTCGGGCGCATCGACGGAATGCTTGTGTTCAGGCCGCGATAGGTCGGTACCATCGCCTCGTGCCGAAGAAGAGCCGCGACCGCGCCGAATGGGTGCGAACGAAGTACGCGGAAGCGACCAAGCGCGTTCCCGAGCGAGCGAAATTCGAGACGACCTACGGCGCGCCGATGCCGCCGATCTTCGACCCCGACCGCGCCGATCCGGGACTCCCGGGCGAGCCGCCGTACACCCGCGGCGTCCAGCCAACGATGTACCGCGGACGCCTCTGGACGATGCGGCAGTACGCGGGCTTTGGCACGGCCGAAGAGTCGAATGCGCGGTACCGTTACCTGCTCGAGCACGGACAGACGGGTCTCTCCGTCGCGTTCGACCTGCCGACCCAGATGGGCTACGACGCGGACGATCCGCGCGTCGCGGGCGAGGTGGGGAAGGTCGGCGTCTCGATCAGCTCGCTCGAAGATTTCGCTCGTCTCTTTGCCGGCATTCCGATGGGCGACGTGACGACGTCCATGACGATCAACGCCACAGCGGCGATTCTCCTCGCGATGTACGCCGCCATCGCGAAGCGTCAGGGCGTCGCGCCGGACCGCGTGGCGGGCACGACGCAGAACGACATCCTCAAGGAGTACATCGCTCGCGGGACGTACATCTTTCCTCCGCGGCCGTCTATGCGGCTCGCGACCGACCTGATCGCGTACTGCTCCGAGCGGCATCCTCGGTGGAATGCGATCTCGATCAGCGGCTATCACATCCGCGAGGCCGGCGCGGACGCGGTGCAGGAGCTCGCGTTCACGTTTGCGGACGCCATCGCGTACGTGGACGCCGTGGTGGAGCGCGGGCTCGACGTCGACCGATTCGCGCCGCAGCTCTCCTTCTTTTTCGCGGCGCACTCGACCCTCCTCGAGGAGGTCGCGAAGTTCCGCGCGGCGCGGCGGGTGTGGGCCGCGATCATGCGCGACCGCTACGGCGCGAAGGCGCCGGCATCGCTCGCGCTCCGGTTCCACACGCAGACCATGGGCTCGACCCTCACCGCGCAGCAGCCGCAGAACAACATCGTCCGCACCGCGATCGAGGCGCTCGCCGCGGTTCTCGGAGGAACCCAGTCGCTGCACACCAACGCGTACGACGAGGCCCTCGGGCTTCCGACCGAAGAGTCCGTGCGCGTCGCGCTTCGGACGCAGCAGATCATCGCGGAGGAATCAGGCGTTGCCGAAACCATCGACCCGCTCGGGGGAGCCCACACCATCGAGGCGCTCACGACCGACATCGAGCGCCGCACGCTCGCCGAGATCAAGAAGATCGATGGCCAGGGCGGCGCGCTCGCCGGCATCGAGCGCGGGTACCAGCAGCGCGCCATCGAGGACTCCGCGTACAAGCAGCAGCGTGCGATCGAGAGCAAGGAGAAGGTCATCGTCGGCGTCAACGCGTACCGCGACGAAGGCGACAGACCCGACGTCCCGATCACCCTGGTAACGCCGGCCGTGCTCGAGCGCCAGCGCGCGCGCCTCGCGGAGCTGCGCGCACGACGCGACGCTCCCCGCGCGAAGAGGGCCCGCGCCGACCTCGTCACCGCGGCGCGCGGTTCGACGAACCTGGTGCCGTTGATCGTCGCGGCGGTGGAGGCCGACGTGACGCTTGGCGAGATCTGCGCCGATCTGCGCGAGGTATTCGGCACGTACGTTCCGCCACGTCTGTGAAGCTCGGCCCGCTGCATCACGTCGCGATCGCGGTCCCGCGCATTGAAGAGGCGCTCCCCTTCTTCCGCGACACCCTCGGCCTTGCCGCCGATCGCATCCGCGAGCTTCCGGACCAGCACGTTCGCGTGGTATTCCTCGGCGATGCAAAGGGCCGGATCGAGCTGATCCAGCCGACCGACAGCGAGTCCGGAGTGGCGACGTTCGTCGCCGAGCGCGCGAAGCCGACGCTCCATCACGTCTGCTACCTCGTCGACGATCTTGCGGTCGTGCTCGACAGCCTCGCGGGCGACGGGGTCGAGCTGATCGACCGCGCGCCGCGGCGAGGGGCCGAGGGCATGGTCGCGTTCATCCACCCGCGCGCATCCGGCGGGGTCCTCATCGAGCTCATCGACCGCGCGAGCCTTCGTGATTCCATACCATGACGAACGTGCGTCCACGTATCGCGCTCACGCTCGCACGGCCATCCGCGTTCCACGGCGCATCACATCAGCGGTACCGGGATGCGCTCGAGAGCGCCGGCGCGGACCTCGTCGTGCTGCACCCCGGCGACGCGGTGCCGAGCGACCTCGACGGACTCTGCCTTTCGGGTGGCGGTGATATCGAGTCGGCCCGGTACGGCGAGGCAGACATGGCGTGCTCGGACGTCGATACCGACCGCGACGCGCTCGAGATCGAGATCGCGAAAGTCGCGATCGAGCGCGACATTCCCGTCCTTGGCATCTGCCGCGGCTTCCAGATCCTCAACGTGGTGCGCGACGGCAGCCTCGTTCAGGACGTTCCAGGACACCGGCATCTGGAGCGCGAGGGTCTCGTCGAGCACCGCGACGTGATCGTGCGGCCCGGCTCGCGCCTCGCGAAGGCCACGGGCGGAGCGCCGCTCACGGTGAACTCGCGGCATCACCAGGCTGTGACAAGAGACACGCTCGGACGGGGCCTCATCGCGACCGCCGTCGTCGACGATCTCATCGAGGCCTTCGAGCTAGACGATCGGCGGTGGGTGGTGGGCATCCAGTGGCATCCCGAGCGGACCAGCGAAGTCTCGCCCGAGGCGCGCCGGATCTTCGACGCCTTCGTGCAGGAGGCGGCGCGCACCACGACGGCGTCGCGATGACGGTCTCGACCGGGACCCGTGCCCCAGGGGTAGAGGCCCCTGACGGGGTAGGGGTCCCCGTCGAGGAGACGCGTGTCGCGCTCGGCCGTGCGCTTCGCATCGCCCTTGTTCACGGCCGCGAAGAGGCGTCGCGTCGCGCGGTCGCTCATCTTGCACTCGCGTCGGGCGCCGAAATCGTGGCGCGCGTTCGCGCGACCGACCCACGGTCATTCGTCGAGGCCGCGCAAGCCCTGCGCGACGCGAAACCCGATGTCGTTGTGATACAGGGTGGACCCAAAGACGAGGGCGCGCTCTCCGAGCTCCTCGAGGCGCTGCGTCTCGGTTGCGGTGCGCAGCGCCCGATGCCGCGCGTTCTTGCCCTCGTGGACATGCGCGTCGCTCATGCCCTTCGCATGCGGGCCAGCCCGTTCGAGTTCGAGCGCTTCGCGGCGGCGTCCGAGCTGGTCGACAGCCTCCGCCACCTCCGCCGCGCCGGGAACGGGGATGTCGTGTTGCGTGACGCACTCATCGAGGACGGCGCGCGGGCTCTTGCGGCGACGAACGCGACCACCGCGCTTGCTGTCGACGTGACGGAGCGTTCGACGTCACTCGTCCTAGCGCGCCCCGACGGTCGAATTGAAGCCGCGCACCTCGTCCCTCTCGGATTGGGTATGGGCGCCGATCACGTCGTCGTACGCGCCAGCCTCGACAACGTGCGCCGCTGGCTGCCCTGGCCGATCGACGCACCGGCGCTGCTCGAGCGCGTGTTCAATCGCACGCGCCAGCCGGTCGGAGGTGCCGCGACGACCGGGGCCACCGTCCTGCTCGAGATGGCGCTGGCGCGCGAGGCGATCGCGCACGCGCTGCGCGACGCGGCTGACGCCGGGCTCGACGTCGCCGCGATGCGGTCCGCGCCATCCATCCTCATCACGGGTCAGGCGGCGTCGCTCCCAAAGGCCGGGCAGAGTCTTCTCGTTCTGGTCGATGGCCTTGAGCCAAATGCGGTCTCGACGGTCTACCGCGAGCCCGACGAGGGACGCGCCGAGCGCATCGCCATGGTGGTCTCGGTGGTGACTCGCCGGTCTGCGAAGATCCGGATCGTTCGCGCGTCCGGTCGAAACCTGGCACAGGTGGCTCCTGGCTCGTTCGGGCTCGTGCCGATGGGGGCGGACGTGGAGGTCGCGGTGAACGGCGCAGGCGTGCGAGGTCACGGACAGTCGGGCGAGCTCGGCGTGCTCATTGATGCGCGTGGCCGACCGCTCTCGCTTCCCGAGCGGGACGCCGAGCGCATCCCAGCCGTGACGCGATGGCACGCCGCGCTGCAGGCGATCTCCGAGAACACGGCCCCGACATGACGTGGCGTCGCGAGCGCTGGAGCGCCGATCACTCGCTCCCCATCGGGGTCACCAAGCGTGCGCAGGTCGGCGAGCTCGTGCGGGCCGGCGACATCATCGCCGCAGGCGCCACCCTCGCCGGCGCCCTACGCGTACCCGGCGCGCGCCGTCTCGGCCTTTCGCCTGCCGATTTCGATCGTGAGCTGCGGGTCCGTGTCGGCAGCGACGTGGTGGCCGGAGCGGTGCTCGCACGCGTCGGACGCCGCTTCGCGCGCAGCGTCACGGCGCCGATCGAGGGACGCCTGTTGCATGTCACGGTCGATGGTGACCTCTACATCGCTCCCATCGTCGATCGTTGGACGGTGCGCGCGACTCTCGACGGCGTCGTCGCGCGGTCAGACGACGCGGTCGTGGAGGTCGAAGGCGAGGCGTGGTGCCTTCAAGGTGCCGCCGCGTTTGGGCCCGACGCCATCGGCGAGCTCACGCTCGGCGTCGACGGGCCGGACGCGGATCTCGCCCCGAGTCGTATCGACGTGCGCCTCGGCGGCCGCATCATCGTCGGCGGCGCGCGGGTCTCGGCGGAGGTCATCACGCGCGCACACGCGTGCGGCGTCGCTGGACTTGTGGCGGGCGGCGTCCCGCCCGCGGGTCTCCGTGTCGTCTATGGCGACGCGGTGACCGCGGCAGGGTCGCCGAGCCGCGGCGACCGGCCGACCGTTCTCTGCCTGATGGGCTTCGGGTCGGGAGCCCTACCGCGCGCCGTATTTGAGCCTTTCGCTGCACTCGCCGGTGCGCGCGCGGCGATCCATACGGTGTCGGCGCGACTCTTCGTGTTCACCACCGCGAACATCGGTCGGGTCGAGACGCCGTCGCCCGATGTCGCACTGACCGATGATCGTCCCGTGGCCACCCCGCCGGTGGACCGCGCGGATGCCGATACCGACGAGAGCGAGACCGAGCACGAGGAGCCGGCGCAGAGCGACGAAGAGCTCACCCCGAGCGCGAGCGACCGCAGCCCCAGGGGTAGGGGCCCCTGACCGGGCGGGGCCCCCGCGAGCGCTAGCCTCCCCTCGTGGCAAGACGTAGAAGGCGCCGCGAACGGCGCGGTGAGGCCGACCATCGTCTGGCGAAGCCCGAGAAGCGCGAAAAGCGCTCCGACGAAAAGCGCCGCGAAGCGTTCGAGGCGGACCAGCTTTCGCTTCGCCGGCGCCGCAGGTTCATTGGCGCGCTCGCCTTCATACCGCTTCTCGGCACGCTCGGTTGCGGCGTCGGCATCGCGCCGGTCTGCGCGGTGCCGCAGGAGTGGTGGTTCGCGATCTTCGCCGCCGTCTTCGGGTCGTATCTCGGCATCAACCTCCGGCTCTTCCTCGAGCGGCGCAAGTTCCAACGCGAAGTCGCCAGTGGCTGATCGAAAAAAGGAAGTGGCTTCGCTCGATCTGGTGAGCCATTCCTCTCTGCACACCGAACGGCTCGGCGAGCGCCTCGGGCGCGCGGCGCGGCCGAACAACGTCTTCGCCCTGTCCGGTGAGCTCGGGACCGGAAAGACCGTCCTCGCGCGGGGTATCGCGATCGGCCTCGGGATTGACCCGGCGGACATCTCGAGCCCGACCTTCATCATCATGCGCGAGCACGGCGGCGGCCGGCTGCCGTTCTTTCACATCGACCTCTACCGCCTCGAGGGCGTCGATCTCGCCAACACCGGCTGGGAAGAGTCTCTGGACGCCGGCGGAGTCACCGTGATCGAATGGCCCGACCGCGCCGGGCCGCTGCTGCCCGACGATCGCCTCGAGGTGAGGCTCGAGCACATCGCGGACACCAAGCGCCGCATCGTCGTCGCCGCGACCGGGCCGCGTTCCGCCGAGTTCGTCGAGGAGTTGCGGGCGAGTGTTATTAGCGCTTGACACGTCGACCGACTGGGCGTCGGTCGCGCTCTTCGACGGCCGCGACGTCCTCGCCGAGGAGACGTGGCACGCGCAGCGGCGGCAGGGCGACGAGCTCTTCCCGGCGATCGAGCGCGCGCTCCTCATGACGCGGACCGCTCTCTCGTCGGTCGATCGCATCGCCGTCGCGGTCGGGCCTGGATCGTTCACCGGCCTCCGTGTGGCGATCGCGGCGGGGCAGGGCATCGCGCGCGGCAACGGCGCCGCGCTCGTGGGTATCTCGACACTCGACGTGCTCGCGTATCCGCACGCGCCCTCGAAGCAGCGCACGTGTCCATTGCTGCGCGCGGGCCGCGACACCTTCTACGCCGCCTTCTACCAGGAGCGGAACCGCAAGTGGATGCGCCGCTCGCCGTTCCTCGTCGCGACGCTCGACGAGATCTGCCGGCAGATCGGCACGCACACGCTGTTCGTCGGCGAGATCGACGCGGACACCGAGGCGGCGCTGCGTGACCTGCTCGGCCCGAAGGCGCTCTTCGCGTCGCCGGCGTCACGCGTGCGCCGGGCCGGCTACCTCGCCGAGCTCGGCTGGCGCGAGCTCGAGACGCGCACGCAGGTGAAGATCAACGAGATCGAGCCTCTCTACGTGCGGCAGCCCTCCATCCGCGGGTCGTTCGAGCAGCCGTTCGCGGCGCCGCCCTCGGACGCGCGCGCGCTCGGCCTCCCCAAGCGCTCCTGATAGGTGGTCACACGTCGCTTCGCTCCGCGTGACCGTCCTGCTGCACCCAACTTCGTCGGGATGCGTAGATGGTCAGCCGTCGCTTCGCTTCGTCTGACCTCTGCTGCACCCAACTTCGTTGGGATGCAGTAGCTTCAAAAGGATGGTCGCCACATTTCCGATCGTCATCGAGGACATGACCCTCGACGACATCGACGGCGTGCAGGAAGTCGAGCGCGCGTCGTTCCCGGTCCCGTGGCCGGCGAACGCGTTCCGCCACGAGCTCACGCAGAACAAGAACGCGCGCTACCTCGTCGCGCGCGAGGGCGGCCGCATCGTCGGCTACGCCGGACTCTGGCTCATGGTCGACGAGGCGCACATTACGACGTTCGCTGTTCACCCCGATAGCCGCCGTCAGCGGATCGGCGAGCGGCTCCTCGTGCGCGTCTTCGAGATGGCCGCGGCGCTGAACGCCGAGTGGCTGACGCTCGAGGTGCGCGCGTCGAATCTTGCGGCGCAGAAGCTCTACGAGAAGTACGGGTTCCGGCGCGCGGGCGTGCGTCGCCGCTACTACTCGGACAACAACGAGGACGCGCTCATCATGTGGACCGAGCGGCTCCGTGAGCGGCCCGTCCGCGAGCGCCTCGCGAAGCTCAAGGCAGAGCTGCAGGAGACGGGTTGAGGATCCTCGCGATCGAGACGTCGTGCGATGAGACCGGCGTCGCGATCGTCGAGGACGGGCGTCGGATCCGTTCGAACATCGTCGCGTCGCAGCTCGTCCACCAGGACACCGGCGGCATCGTCCCTGAGGTCGCGGCGCGGGAGCACCTCCGCACGCTCGACGTCATCACCGAGAAAGCGTTGCGCGACGCGGGCCGGCAGCTCTCCGAGATCGACGCGGTCGCCGCGACGGTCGGACCGGGTCTCATCGGATGCCTCCTGGTCGGCGCGAATTACGCGCGCGGGCTCGCGCTCGCGGCGGGCCTGCCTTTCGTCGGCGTGAATCATCTCGAGGGGCACGTGTACGCGAACTGGCTGTACGAGACCGAGGACATTCCCCCGGAGCCCGAGCTCCCCGCGGTCGTGCTCGTCGTGAGCGGGGCGCACAGCGATCTCGTGCTCATGGAGGCCCATCGGCGTTTCCGACCGCTCGGGCGCACGATCGACGATGCGGCGGGCGAGGCGTTCGACAAGGTCGCGCGCCTTCTCCACCTCGGCTTTCCTGGCGGGCCGGCGATCGAGCGCATCGCGAAGGAGGGGAACCCGAACGCGTTCCCTCTGCCGCGCGCGCTCCCCGCGGATCGGTTCGACTTCTCGTTCAGCGGCCTGAAGACAGCGGTGCTCCGACTCGTGCGCGACCTCGAGAAGAAAGGCGACGTCCCGATCGCCGATGTCGCCGCTTCGTTCCAGAAGGCGATCACCGAGATGCTCGCCGAGAAGACAGCGCGTGCCGCGGCCGAGCATGCCGTCGAGACCGTCCTCCTCGGCGGCGGCGTCGCCGCGAACATCGCGCTCCGCGAAGCGATCGCGCGGCGCATCGGCCATCCGCTCCGCGTGCCGCGGCCGGGCCTCTGCACGGACAACGGCGCGATGATCGGCGCGGCCGGGTTCTTCGTGCTGCGGCATCGCGGCACCGAGATCCCTGTCGCGGCGCGCAGCGACTTGAAGCTCGCCTGACGTGACGAAGGAAGAGCTCTCCGCGGCACTCGAAGAGGCGAAGGCGCGAGCCAAGACGGATGGGTCTGGGAACGACGTCCCCGACCTCGTGCTGCGGATCCTCACCGCGGCGAGCGGGACCGATACCGTGCGCGACGCGCTGAAGGATGTGAAAGCGGGCCGCGCCCTGCTCCGTTTCACCGACATCGGCCGCGCGATCGAGTTCCAGGCGGGCGCTGGGGAGCTGCACGCGGAGATGGCCGACGTCAAAGGACGCGGACCGAAGGTCGACGCGACGAGCGCGACCTGGCTCGGACTCCTGAGCGGGACGATCAAGCCGTGGCTCGCGTTCACCCGCGGGATGGTGATCGCTCGCGCGGGCCTCACTGAGCTGCGTTGGCTGCAACAGGTGGCGGAGCGGCTTCAGAAGGCGTACGCGGAATGAGGCCGGATTAGAGTTTCGTCGATGACCGACGCAATACAGGCCCCGCGCCCGGGCCCAGACGACACCAACGTCCCGGACGAGCAGAAGAAGATGCATCGCTCCGAGACCAAGACCCGGACGCCCGTCGAGGCGAAGCGCGAGGGCCCGACGCTCGACGTCATCAAGTCCGACGAGCGCGTGAAGGTGTTCATCCGGTCCGCGAACCAGCAGACCGGGGCGATCGGGTACACCGAGCACGGCGAGCGTCACGCAAACACGTCGGCGGACGGAGCCCGGTTCATCCTCAAGTCGCTCGGGCACGACGCGCGGCGCTGCGAGATCGCCGCCGTCGCGGCGTACCTGCACGACATGGGCAACGTCGTGACAAGAGAGAAGCACGCGCAGACGGGGGCCCTGCTCGCGAAGGACATCCTTACCGACCTTGGTTTCCCGCTCGAAGAGATCGCGACGATGATGGGCGCGATCGCCAATCACGAGGAGGACGAGGGCGGGCTGCCGGTGAGCGCCGTGTCCGCCGCGGTCATCATCGCCGACAAGAGCGACGTGCACCGAAGCCGTGTGCGCAACCCGAAGTCGACCTCGTTCGACATCCACGACCGCGTGAACTTCGCGGTCACGGCCTCGGAGATCAAGGTCAGCCGCAAGGAGAAGCTCATCACGCTCGAGCTCGCCGTCGACACCGAGGTGTCGCCGATCATGGAGTACTTCGAGATCTTCCTGCCGCGCATGATGCTGTCGCGGCGCGCTGCCGAGTTCCTCCATTGCAACTTCGCGCTCGTGGTCAACAACACGCGCCTTCTTTAAGCAGCTCGTCCTGTCGGCTGCGCCTCCATGACTCGCCACGGGCTCAGGGCTGAAGGGCTCGCTCCTCGGGAGTGAATCCCTCGTCGCTCGTTCTGTTTTAGTTAGACTTCGTCTCCTCACGTTTCGGGAGGATCCGCATATGCCCACGATCCGTACCCGCCGGCCTTCCCGCGTCCGCGACGCGATCGCCGCGGGCGGCGTTGTCCTTCGCGACCGCGATGGCACGCGCGAGGTCGTCCTCACCGGCCGACACGCCGACGGCACCTGGGTCTTCCCCAAAGGCACGCCGGATCAGGGCGAGGAGATCGAGGACACCGCTTTGCGCGAGGTAGAGGAAGAGACGGGTCTCAAGGTCCGCATCCTCCGCGATATCGGCACGACCGATTACTGGTTCGCGGCGCCCGGCGAACGCGTCCACAAGTTCGTGCATTTCTTCTTGATGGAGCCGACCGGCGGCGACACCTCCGCGCACGACCACGAGTACGACGAGGTCCGCTGGGTCGCCGCGGACGAAGCGCGGCGCCTACTTTCGTTCGACACGTATCGGGAGATCCTCGATCGGGCGCTCGCGGCGGCCAGCGAGGCCGCGTGATGGCGACCGAAGCGCCGACCATTCGGCGCACTCCGCTCTTCGACAAGCACGCCGAGCTCGGGGCGAAGATGGTGTTTTTCGCGGGCTACGAGATGCCAATCCAGTACGAGGGCATCGTCGCTGAGCATCGCGCGGTTCGGAACAACGCCGGCCTCTTCGACCTCTCGCACATGGGCGAGTTCTTCTTCAAGGGTCGCGGCGCCGGCGCGACTCTCGACCGCATCGTCTCGAGCGACATCGCGGGTCTCGCCGTCGGTCAGGCACGGTACGGCCTGCTGACCAACGAGCGAGGCACGATCGTCGACGACGTGATCGTCTACCGGATCAGCGACGGCGAATACATGATGGTCGTGAACGCGGCGAACATCGCGAAAGACCGCGCACATGTTGTCGCGCACCTCAATGAAGATGTCGCGCTCGACGATCGCTCGTACGCAACGGCTCTCGTCGCCATCCAGGGACCGCGCGCCGCGGACATGCTCGCCGCGCAGACAGACGCCGACGTGCGGTCGCTCCCATCTTTCGGCGTCACGCACGGCCGCGTGGCCGGCGCGCGCGCGACGCTGGCCCGCACTGGGTACACCGGCGAGGACGGCTTCGAGGTCTTCGTGGGCAACGCCGACGCCCCCAGGGTATGGGACGCGTTGCTCGCGGCCGGTCGCGAGGGGGGCATCAAACCGATAGGCCTCGGTGCGCGCGACACGCTCCGCCTCGAGGCGCGCTTCTCTCTGTACGGCAACGACATCGACGAGACCACCGACCCGATCGAGGCGGGACTCGGGTGGACGTGCAAGCTCGACAAGGAGTTCATCGGCCGCGACCTGATCGCCGCGAAAAAAGCCGAGGGACCGAAGCGGAAGATCTCCGGTCTCGTGGTCCAGGGCGGCGTCGCGCGTCACGGCCACGAGGTCACGCGGGACGGAACGGTCGTGGGCCGCGTCACGAGCGGCACCTACGGACCGACGGTCGAGAAGAACATCGCCCTGGCGTACGTGCCGACACCGCTTTCGAAGGTCGGAACGGCGCTCGGGGTCCGCATTCGTGGCAAGGACGTTCCCGCTACGGTAGTGAAAACACCGTTTTACAGTCGAGGAACGAAGTGACGAGACTGCCGGAGGCGAGCGGAGCGAGCCGGAGGTACAGCAGGGTGAAAGAAGCGTGAGCACCGTTCCCGACGACCTCAAGTACTCCAAGGAGCACGAGTGGGTGCGCGCCGACGGCGACGTGGCCACGATCGGCATCACACACTTCGCGCAGGAGCAGCTCGGGGACGTCGTCTTCGTCGAGCTGCCGGAGAAGGGCGCCACGGTGCGCCAGTTCTCGAGCCTCGGCGTGGTCGAATCGGTCAAAGCGGCGTCGGACATCTACGCGCCGATCTCGGGCGAGGTCGTCGAGCGCAACATGAAGGTCATCGAGAAGCCCGAGCTCGTCAACAGCGTGCCGTACGGCGACGGCTGGTTGATAAAGGTGCGGCTTGCTGACAAGGGAGAGCTCGCGCAGCTTCTCTCGTCGGCCGACTACCGCTCGCACATCGGCGAGACCGCGGGGGCCGGCGGAGACTAGTCGCCGATACCTTGAATCAGAACCCCTACTCCCCGCACACCGAGGCCGATCGGACCGCGATGCTTGAGCGGATCGGCGTGCGGAGCGTCGACGAGCTCTTCAATGCGATCCCGCGCGATGCCCGCTCGCCGCGTCTCGGGATAGGCGCGGGCATGTCCGAGCAGGAGGTGCAAGCGCACCTCGAGAAGCTCGCCGCAATGAACAAGACGGCGGGGTCGGGCCCGTTCTTCATCGGCGGGCCTATCCAGCGGCGGTACATTCCAGCGGCCGTGCCCGTGCTCGCGCTGCGCGGTGACTTCCTCACCGCGTACACCCCGTACCAGCCGGAGGTGAGCCAGGGGACGCTGCAGGCCGTGTTCGAGTACCAGTCGCTCCTCGCCGAGCTCCTCGCGATGGATGTTGTGAATTCGTCGATGTACGACGGCGCCTCGGCGACCGCCGAGGCGGCGCTCATGGCGGTGCGCCTCACCGGACGGAAGAAGGTCGTGGTTTCCTCGGATGTCGACTTCACCTTCCGTCGGACGCTGCGCACATACGCGCGCGGCGCGGAGCTCGAGATCGTCGACGTCCCGACCGATCGGCTCGCGTCCTCAGCCGACGGGGCGGCCAGCGTCATCGTGCAGCACCCCGATGCGTTCGGGACGCTCGTCGATGTGCGCGCGATCGCCGACGCCGCGCATGAGGTAGGTGCGCTGTGTGTCCAAGTGACCGAGCCGCACGCCTTGGCGTTACTCGAGCCACCCGGCGCGCTCGGGGTGGACATCGCGGTGGGGGAGGGCCAGCCCCTCGGCATTCCCATGTCGTACGGCGGCCCGCATCTTGGGATCTTCGCCTGCCGCGGAGCGCTCGTGCGCCAGATGCCCGGGCGAATCGCCGGGCAGACGGTCGACGCCGACGGCGTCCGCGGCTTCGTGAACACGCTGCAAACCCGCGAGCAACACATCCGCCGCGAGAAGGCGACGAGCAACATCTGCACGAACGAGGCACTCGCCGCGATCCACGCCGCCGTGTACCTGTCACTCCTCGGGCCTGAGGGTCTGCGCGCGGCGGCCCGCGCCGGCGTGGCTCGTGCTCGTGCGCTCGCGAACCGGATCGCCGCGCTTCCGACGTGCCGGATCGCGAATGACGGCGCGTTCTTCGACCGCTTCACGGTACGCACCGAGATGGGCGGATGGGATCTCCGGCTCGCGCTCCTCGAGCGGGGGATCCAGGTCGAAGCGACCGCGTCGCATTACGTAGACGGCAAGCGGCGCGGGCGCGACGACGTCATCGTGCAGTGCACCGAGATGACGAGCGAGTCCGACGCGGACGCGCTCGTCGATGCCGTCGCCGAGATCACCGGCTCTCGCCAGGCGGTGGCCGCGCGATGACCGTCGTGAAGCGGCAGCCGATGCCCGACGCCGGCGCGACCGACGTGAAGGCGCTCGAACCACTGCTCATCGAGCTCACGCGGCCGGGCCGTGGCGGACGGCACGTCCGCGCCGAAACGAGTGCCGACATCCCGCCTCAGTTCCAGAGGAAGGCGCCGCTCGGACTTCCCGAGCTCACGGAGCCGCAGGTGGTGCGGCACTACACGCATCTTGCGGAGCTCAACTACTCCGTCGATGGCGGCATGTACCCGCTCGGCTCGTGCACGATGAAGTACAACCCGAAGGTCAACGACCGCGCGGCCTCGCTGTTCGCGGATCTCCATCCGCGTCAGTCGTACCGCACGACGCAGGGCGTGCTCGCGCTCGCCTACGAGCTCGAGCAGATGCTCGTGAAGATCACCGGCATGGACTTCGTCACGCTTCAGCCCGCCGCAGGCGCGCAGTCGGAATTCACCGCGCTCTTGATGTTCAAGGCGTATCACGCGAAGCGCGGCGACGCGAAGCAGCGTCGTCGGATCATCGTGCCCGACTCGGCCCACGGGACGAACCCGGCGTCGGCGGCGATGTGCGGCTACCAGGTGACGACGGTGAAGAGCGACGCACGCGGGAACGTCGACCTCGAGGCGCTCAAGACGGCGCTTGGGCCGGACGTCGCTGGGTTCATGCTCACGAACCCGAACACGCTCGGCCTCTTCGAGGAGCGCGTGCGCGAGGTGTGCGACGCCGTCCATGAGGCGGGCGGCCTCGTGTATGGCGACGGCGCGAACATGAACGCGCTGCTCGGCGTCGCGCGACCGGGTGACCTCGGGTTCGATTGTGTCCACATCAACGTCCACAAGACGTTCTCGACGCCGCACGGGGCCGGTGGCCCGGGGGCCGGACCGCTCTGCGTGAAGAAGCATTTGCGTCCGTTCCTGCCAAAGCCGTGGATCGTTCGCGAGAACGACGGGACGTACCACTACGACACCGCGCGCGAGGACCGCGAGCCCGAGTCGATCGGCGACTCGATCGGCTCCGTAAAGCAGCGTCTCGGGAACTTCGGCGTGCTCGCGCGCGCCTACACCTACATCAAGACACTCGGTGAGGAGGGCCTGACCGAGACCGGCAGGGACGCGGTCCTCGCCGCGAATTACCTGCTTGCTCTCGTGCGGGAGAAGTACGACGTCGCGTACGACCGGACGCCGATGCACGAATTCGTGCTCTCGGCGGCGAAGCAGAAGAAACAGGGTGCGACCGCCCTCGACCTGTCGAAGGCGCTCCTCGACGAGGGCTTCCACTCGCCGACCGTGTACTTCCCGCTCATCGTGCCCGAAGCGCTCATGATCGAGCCGACCGAGACCGAGCCGAAGGAGACTCTCGATGCATTCGCTGCCGCGCTGAACCGTCTCGCCGACCGCGCGGCGAGCGATCCCACCTCGGTGCACGACGCGCCGAAGAACACACCGCTTCGGCGTTTGGATGAGGTGGCCGCCGCGCGGAGCCCGAAGCTCAAGTGGCAGCGACCGACCTAGTCCGCGCCTCGACTCGCGTCGCGATGGTCTGGCCAGACGTCGCGATCGTTAGGGGCGATGTTGCCGATCTTCGCGTATTACCTTCCCCTGATTCGGAGCTCGTCGACCAGGCGCACTACGGCGAGAACGTCGAGGTCCTCGGCGAGAGTGCGGACTGGCGATACGTGCAGGGCGCCGATCACTACTTCGGCTGGGCTCGTCTTGACGACTTGGCCGTTCTCACCGGTTTCGCCGAGAGATACGTGGTCGCGGTCCTTCTCGCGGACGTTCGGGACGCGCCCCGTGGTGATGCGGAAGTGATCGCGCGTCTGCCGGCTGGGACGAGCGTGCCGCCGATAGTTGCGGGCGAGGAGCAGCCCGATGGCACCCAT
>VBGU01000204.1 GCA_005881085.1 Chloroflexota bacterium
TGCCGAAGGCGCTGCAAGCGCGGCTGCCTCTCCTGGTGGCCGGCAAGGGCGACGGCGCGATCCGGGTGGCCGCTCGCTTCGCCGACCTCTGGAACGGCATCGGCCTTCCGCCCGTCTTCGGCGCAAAGGTGCGCAGGCTGCGCTCCGAGATCACCGCCGCGCATCGCGACCCGGCAGCGGTCATGGCCACGGCCTCGTTCCGCCTCATCATCCGCGAGGATCATCGCGGGATCGCGCGACGGCTCGATGAGCTCAGTCCGGTTTGGCGCGACGATGTCTATCGCCTCGTTGGTGACGTACCTCAAATCGTCAGTCAGATGCGGTCCTACCTCGAGGCTGGTGTCCGCGGGCTCATCATCCAAATGCCTGCGCCAGTCGACACCATGACGCTCGAGCGATTTGCTGTTGACATCCGATCGCGCCTTCGCGTCGATGCCTAGGGGGTCTCTCATTCGGCGCTCGGTATCCTGCGAGAGTGAATGTGATCACGATCGATTACCGGCTCAACGCGTTCGGCGGGGAACGCTGGACGTGCGCGTGCGGGAGCGCTAACTCCACGGGGGAGATCATCGGTGACTCTTCTCTCTGGACGTGAAGCGCCAGCGTGGGTACTTGCCCTACGCGCCCGCCTTCATACGGCAGGAGTCCCGGCGTAGCGCGAAGACCGATGCGCGACAACGCAAGGCCGTAACGACGGCGTATTCATGAGCCCCGAGCTCAAGGGGGCCATAACTACATTGGCATTACGAATCGCGCGCCCACCCGCTCAGAGCCTCCGCGATTGCCTCAAGCAGTACACGCCGCTCGCGCTGGTACCACCCGAGCCACGTCATGTACCCCACTAAGTGCGGCAACAGACGCTGGGCACGTTCTTCACCTCTGAGCAAACCACCGAGGAGGTCCGCCGCGGAGAGCGCGACGCGCTGCGCGGCCATGCTCAAAAGTCGATCTGCAGTAACGGGCAGACGACCGGCGCGCCCCTCGTAGACGCGAACGAATATCGCCACTCGCTCTGCTGTCCGCGCTAGAGAGCGCGGTTGCCCTGCGATCGATTCGTTGATCGGAGCGAAGGCGTAGGTGGCGTAGGCGATCTCGTGCAGCTCGGTGTTGGGCTGGGCAGAATCGAAGTCGATGACGCCGGTCGCAGCATGACCAGTGCGGACGACGTTGTACCAAGCGAAGTCGTTGTGGACGACGTGGTGGCGGGTCTCGTCCGGGGGCGAAGCTGTGAGGTGAGCCTCGATCAAAGGGAGGAGTTCGAGAATCTGTTTCGTCTCCTGAGTGTCGTGCGAGCGCAAGTAGGTCTCAAGCGTCGCGCGTGGAGGCATTGGCGTCCGCACGTACCACGTGCTCGTTGGCGCATCCTGGTAGTCGCGAAAGGCCTGGTTCAGACGCCCGAGAAGGTCTGCGGAGCTTGCTAGCAATTCGTCATCGTCCCAATCGAAATCCCATCCCGTCGTCGAGACTTCGCCCGGCAGGAACGTCAGCACTTCCCACAGGGCCTCTTTCGTCGCCACGAAGTCCTCACCATTCGGCGCATTACGCACTTCAGGCGCGATCCTCAACGGACTGAGGTAGCGAAGGAGTCTGTGTGTCGTCTGGAGTTGGGCCGCGTCTTGCCTCGCTCGTCGCCGAAGGACAAATGGTCCATCGTCAGTGTCGACACGCCACACGTTCGTGGTGTTGCCGAAGTGTGTGGCAATACGTCTAGGCACGAGCCCGAAGGCGAGCAGGGCTTCTTCGGCATCATGTGGAACGGGCGCCGGCGTCTTCGTCACAAGCCCATTGTGCCGACGAAGTGAGCGGAGCTAGGTACGAGATCGTCGGACTATCGCGGCCGCGGTTAATCGATCTTGGGCCTGCCGTTGCCTCCAGGTCGCGTTCCAGTCCAGACCTGGAACGAGACGCCTCTTCTACCCGCTGTGAGCGCGCTCGGAATGGCGCATAGCGGCGTGAGTTGAGTCGAAAGTCTGACCGCAATTCTGACCGCAGATAGCCGGTACTGTCTGGCACCGCCTGGGTCAGACACGAGAGCGCGAACAAATGAACGTTCCGGCACTCGCTGGCACGGCCTCAGACGGTTTTCGCAAACCGCCGGGTCGGCAGTTCGAGTCTGCCCGTCGGCTCCGTTTTTTCTCAAGCGCCTCGAGCGCGTTCGCGCTCCAGGCGTCGCTCGGCGTTGAGCTGGGCAGCCTGATCAGCGGCTCGTCCGCCTTGAGGGCCAGACCTTACTGCGTGACATAGCATCCCGAACGCGTGAACGAGCCGAGCCCAGGCTGGGCCAGTCCCCTCGGAGCGAGCACTGTTCTCTTTGTCCTTTACGGAGCGGTGTGGTTCCTTATCGGCGTACTCACGCCTTTCCTGCATGACAGCGCCACCGGCCGGACGATGCTCTTCATGTCGCCTCGAACCGACGCGGCTCTCTTCGGTGTCGACTCGATCTCGCTCCTCGCCGATCCAGCGCTTTCCCGGTTGCGCTCGCTCCTCATGATCGCGCTCGGGAGCATGCTCGCAGCGGCGGGCATCCTCGTCATTGCGATCGCGCTGTTCGCGCTGCGTGCGGGACACGGCTGGGCGCTCGCGACACTAACGCTGGCTGGTCTGGTCGTGCTTCCGTTCTGGTTTCTCGTGTTCCGGCCGTACGTTGCCGCAGGCATCCCGCTGGGCCTCAGTGATGTGCCGCCGTTCATGTGGGTACCGACGACGCTGCTCGTGCCGGCGGTCGTCCTCGGATGGATCGGCTTGCGCTAGCCCGCTCGGTCCTCAGGGGCGCGTGAAACTCGCCGGTCTGCTCAGGGTTTAGCGGACCAGTTCCACGTTTGCCATACGGGCACCGAGCCGTCCGTCGCGGGGTTGTTCCACTCGGCAGACAGCCAGACCTGTCCACCTGAGCTCGTAAGCGGATCCGGCGTCGCGCCGCCGTAGTCACCCCAGCGGCAGACGTCGGGGACGCTGCTGCCGCATGAGAAGTCGACGTTCGGTCCAATGGACTGCTTCACCAGAACGAGACCGGACTGCGCTCCGGTACCGCGCTGGGACACCATCTGGATCGCCGCGTACGTGCTGGCCGATGAGGTGTTGAGTCCCATCACCATGTTGCGCCCGGTGAGAGCCGAGGCGTCGGCGGCATCGTCGGATGCGCGATCGGGCGAGATCGCTCCGTTGAATACATAGAGGGCGGAGTCGCTGACCTTTCCGGTCTGCGAGAGCGCCGGTGTGGCCGCCACGCTGATCTCGTACCACCGGTCTTCGGCACCCGCGCCTCCGAACACGGCGTGAGCCGTCCAGATCGCCGTCCCTCCGATGCGCGGGTCGTACCCGGCGACGGCGTGCGTGAGTCGCGTATCCATCGTGTCGAGGAGCTGAGTGGTGCCGCTCTGCGGCGCGTTCGCCGGCATCTGGTACGAGCCGACGGTGACGGCACCCGGCGCGCTGATCGTGGCGGAGCCCTGCGCGTTCTTGCTCACCTTGAAGACGGTGAGGTAGCTCGCGCTACCGGTCCCGACGTCCGCCGATCCCACGATCCAGCCGCCCGAGGTCGCGTCGGCGCTCACCGCCGGTTCGGGCGTTGAGGTCTGCGAGCCATTCGCGTTCTTCAGGTTCGAGAAGATGCCGCCCGCGCCAAGCTGCGCCGGGCACACCGGATCGGTCGGCTTCTGGAACCAGTCGACGTCCGAGCCCGTGTAGAACGCGGCGAGCAGGAAGACGTTCGTGCCGACGAGGACGAAGTCCTGCGTGACCGCCATCTTCGGGTAGTCCGGCAGGTAGAGGCTGTCGTAGAAACCGCCGACGTAGTAATGGCAGAAATCCGTCGACGAGCGCGGGTCCGCGCTCTTGCTGTAACCAAACGCGTAGGCCGAGTTGTAGAAGTCGAGTACGAGGTAGTAATAGCGCTGTGCGGTTGGGTCCCAGACGATCTGCGGATCGCTCAGCTCGCCCACCGGGAAGAGCGTGAGCGCCCCGAGGTCCCCCTGTTCGATCACGCTCGCGTCACGTCCGTAGATCCCGTAACGCAGATTTATCAGCTGGATGTAGCTGTTCGGACCGATCGCGCCCGTGGGATCCGGTGGCGCGAGATCGGCTTCCGACTGCCCGTTCCAGGTGACGCCGATGGTCGGGCCGGGCGCGGACGCCGTCGTGACGTCGAGCGAGACACCCGTCGTGTGCGTCGCTGCGGACGAGGAACCACTGATCGTGAGCGCGAAGGTACCCGTGACCGCCGCCTCCGTTGTTGCGACCGTCAGGGTCGACGTACCGCCGGCGATGACCGACGGGGGAGCGAACGCACCGGTCGCGCCCGAAGGCAATCCGGTGACCGTGAGGTTCACGGTCTCTGCGGCACCCGAGGTGACCTGCGTGGTCACCGTGTACGTCGTGCTCGACCCTTGGGCGACCGTCTGGTTCGACGGACTCGCGATGATGGAGAAGTCATCGGGCGGCACGGCCGTCAGGGTGAGACTGATGGTGGTGGAGTGGGTTATCGGCGGGGATGCGTACTGTCCTGTGACCGTGAGCGTGAACGTGCCGATCGCGGCCGATGCCGTCGTCGCGATCGTGAGCGTCGAGCCCTGTCCGGCCGTGACCGACGCCGGATTGAATGTCGCGCTCGCACCCGAGGGCAGCCCAGTGGCCGACAGGCTCACGGTCCGCGCCGTTCCCGACGCTACCTGCGTGTTGACGGCGTATGTGGTGCTCGAGCCCGCGACCATCGTCCTACTCGCCGGAGCTG
>VBGU01000410.1 GCA_005881085.1 Chloroflexota bacterium
GGTGTCGTGTACCGCCTGCGCAGCGTATGGGATTAGCAACGTGAGAACCATTGCCGCGACGAGGGGCAGAACCAGAGAACGGCGTATGCGCCGGATTCCGATCGCCCCAGTGCTCCGCGCCATAGCGAGGCCTCCCTTTGTCTTTTCGCGTGGCTTCCCGGTCCTAGGGGCGACGACGGGCCGCAGCGCCGAGCCCACCCCCCGTTGGGCACGTTCGCGCTGCCATGGGGCGTCCCACCTCTTGCGTCCCGGCGTGGGAATGGAGCAACAACGGACCGGGGCAGTAAATGACGAAGAACCGGACCATCAACGCGCCCGGGTCGTACCCAGTTGTAGGTACGACCGTCAGATAAAAGGACGAAAAAGGCTCAAGCGGCGAGAGCGCGTTTGCACCTCGATTCTGCGGGCGCTAAATTGCCTCGGGGCGCGCGCAGGTGGGGGGCACGGAACAACGATGGCGCTCGAGAGACGAGAGACGATCCTCGTTTGGGATCAGAGCGGAAAAGTCTTCGACGCGCTTCGCCGCGCGGGCGTTGGTGCGTCGCTGTGGCGCGTGTCCGACAAGCCGAAGAACGGCGACCACGGTCGTCCGTCAGACTCGCACGGTCATCGTCAGCACGACGTCGGACCGTCGCGACGGAGCGCGCCCTCTCGCCTCGGGCGCTTTCGGCTACCTCGACCTCGGCGTCTCGTCGCGCGCGATGCGGCGCGCGCTTGTCGGCGCCTTGCGCGGCGAGCCTGCCTACTCGCGAGCCGTCCTAAGCGACCGGATCCGTATCGACCTGGGGACCGCCGCGTCTCGCGGGGCGCGGACGCTCGAGCTCACGCCGCGCCAACGTGAGGTGGTCGCGCTCATCGCCACCGGCGCGTCCGACAAAGAAATCGGGACGGCCCTGGGCATCGCGACGGCGACCGCGCAGAAGCATGTCACGCATCTTCTAAAGCGCCTCGACGTTCCCAACCGCGCCGCCGCTGTCGCGGCGACGCTGATCTCGACTTAGACGGCGCGGCGAAGGGGCCGCATCGACGGGCGGCCGAGCACGCCATCACAAGCCCGGCGGAGCTCGTCCCAGAGCTCTCCGGACACCTCTTTCCGAGCGAGCATGTGCTGCCCTGGCTCGACCGTCTCGTCGCCGGTGGCAGGGAAGTCAGCTTTCGCCGGGTTGTGAAGGTGGCGAGTCCCTTCCGGGACGAGGGGCATCGCAGCGAGATCGGCATCGGAGAATGAAAGGAGGACGCGGTGGTCCGCCCGGACTTCCCTCGCCGTGCGTCGCTCGACGCCCGGGTGGGAGCTCATCGGGTCATCCGACATCAGGACCTCCCATCGCCGGGACGTGCCTCGCGGGACTCTGGCTTCGTCGTACTTTGCCATGTGCCCGTATTACTCCGCATGAGACGTGCCGCACTTGAAAAAGGCATAAGAAAGAGCGAAGCCGATCGACTCGCCCGACGGGCTGCGGGTCCTGTCCCGGGGTCGGGGTCGCGCGCTCGCCTACCGGTCCGCTTCCCACCACTTGGACCCGCACACGGCTGACGCGGCCGGTCAGCGGCTCGCGCGCAACCCGCTCCCCCGTGCCACCCGCAGCCCGTCGACTCGCGACCCTTAGAATTGATTCAGATCGGGTACTTCGCACGCCTGCTGATCGCCCTCTCTACGAACGGGAAGCAGGCGGAGGAATAAGGGGATCACCTTGGCAGTCGTCACGATGAAGCAGCTTCTCGAGTCCGGCGTGCACTTCGGACACCAGGCGCGCCGCTGGAACCCAAAGATGAAGCGCTTCATCTTCATGGAGCGCAACGGCATTCACATCATCGACCTGCAGCAGACGCTCTCGCGCGTCGAGGAGGCCTACATCTTCATGCGCGACCTGGCCGCCGACGGCGGGCAGGTCCTCTTCGTGGGAACGAAGAAGCAGGCGCAGGAGTCGATCTCAGAGGAAGCCAAGCGAGCCGGGATGCATTTCGTGAACCAACGGTGGCTCGGCGGATTCCTCACGAACTTCGTCACGATCCAAAAGCGCATCCAGCGCCTCAACGATCTGATGGAGCGCAAGGAGCGCGGGGACTTCGCGACGATGCCCAAGAAGGACGCGCAGCGCCTTGACGATGAGCTCACGCACCTGGACCGCTACTTCTCCGGTGTGCGCGAGCTGCGCCGGCCGCCGACGGCCATCTTTGTCGTGGATCCGCACCGCGAGCACATCGCCGTCGAGGAAGCCCGACGGCTCGAGATCCCGATCATCGCGATGGTCGACACGAACTGCGACCCAGACCTGATCGACGTGATCATTCCGGCGAACGACGACGCGATCCGTGCCGTGAAGCTCATCTGCCAGAAGATGGCCGACGCGATCCTCGAAGGCCGCCAGCAGTTCGACGCGGCGCGTAAGGAAGCGACGCCCGAGGACATGGGATACGCACCGTCGACAACGGCGGAGCAGTACGAAGGTGGCCTCGGCGTACCGCGGGCGAAGCGAACCCCGCGGGTGTATGAGCCGGAAGAGGACGAGGAGTATCCGATCGGCGGACAGCGCTTTGAGGAGCCGGCCGAAGACGCTTCAACAGAGGCCGCTCTGGAGAAGAAAGAGGACGAG
>VBGU01000205.1 GCA_005881085.1 Chloroflexota bacterium
CCGTCGCGGATGCCGTCGCGCTCGGCGCTGCCGTCGTGGGCGCGGCCGTTGGTGCCTCCGTCGGTGCGACCGTCGGAGGGACGGTGACGGCTGTCGTGGGTGGCGCGGTGCGTGCCTGGGTCGGTGGCGCCGTCGGAGGCGGGGTGGGCTGTGGCGTCGGCGTAGTTACGGCCAGGACCACGATCGTGCCCTTCATGAACGTGTGGATGCTGCAGTGATACGCGTACGTCCCCGCGCCCGTGAACGTAAACGAGTGCGAAGTGCCGGCGGCGATCACGCCGGTATCCCACGCTGCGGTATCCGAGGTTGAGGTGTGGCTGAACGCATCGCGGTTCGTCCACGTTACTGCGTCGCCGACCCGCACGGTGACGCTCGCCGGCGCGAACGCCGAGTTCTGGATGTTCACCGCGGATGTCGCAGCGAACGCGACGAGCGGCATCGCCAGCAGTCCGCACGAGACGATGAGGGTCGCGGCCCACGCGACGGCGGCGCGCCTCACCGCCATACCCTACGCGTCGTGCAGCCGGATGTGTCCGCTGACGCGCCCTTCGATGCGCTCGCCCGCGACGCCGAACGTATCGGCGTCCATCTGGACGCCGCGACGCTCGCTCTGTGCGAGCGGTATGCGGATCTGCTCATCGAACGCAATACGACGATGAACCTCACTGCGATCACAGCGCCGCCCGATATTGCGAAAAAACACTTCCTCGACTCGTTCACAGCGATCGCGGTGCGTACGTGGAGCGGTCGCGAGCGGATCATCGACGTCGGGAGCGGTGCCGGATTCCCGGGCCTCGCTCTGCGCCTCGCGCTTCCCAAGACACGCGTGACCCTCGTGGAGGCGATGGGCAAGAAGGCCCGCTTCCTCGAAGAGGTCACGAGCGCGCTCGCGCTCGATAACGTAGAGATTCGCAACGAACGCGCCGAAGCACTCGCGCAGGCGCGTCGTGATCACTACGACGTCGGGACCGCGCGCGCGGTCGGGACGCTCGGCGCGATCGTCGAATACCTGCTGCCGTTTTTGAAGGTTGGCGGCGACGCGATCGCGTGGAAAGGCCGGGTCGACGCGGAGATCGCGGGCGCGAAAAAAGCGTGCGCGAGCATTGGTGGCGAGATCGTGAAGATCACACTGACGTCGGAGCTCGGGCTCGGTGCCGTCCTCCCAGGCAGGTCGCTCGTGGTGATCCGAAAGCTGCGCGAGACGCCGTCGCGTTACCCGCGTTCTCCCGCCGAAGTCAAGCGCCGCCCGTGGTGATCGTGCCGTCGATCGACGTTCGCGGAGGACGTCTCGGAAACGGCTCCGCGCAGCCCGTCGCCGCCAGGGCACGCGACCTCGTCGCGGACGGCGCGGAGGAGCTGCACCTCGTCGATCTTGACGGGGCGGAGACCGGCCTGTTCCTGAATCTCGAGATGCTCGCCGAAGTGGCCCGCGCGGTCGGCGTTCCCTGCCGTCTCGCCGGCGGCGTCTCCCGTGTCGACGAGGCGCGCCGGGCGATCGATCGCGGGTTCGCCGGCGTCCTTTTCTCGAGCGCCGTGTTCGGCGACGACGACATCTTGCGAGACGTCGCTTCTCTCGGCGATCGGGCGATAGTGGAGGTCGAGACGCGCGCCGGATTCCTCGCGCCGCGCGGCGGCGACCCAGGCTTGGTGACCGTCGCGACCGGCCGCGGGGCTCTCGCCTCGGCTCGAGCCGCGCAGCTCGCCGGCGTGCGCGGGCTGTATCTCATCGACCTCACATCGGAGGCGCGGCTCGTGGGCCCACCACTCGCCCTCGTCGACACGGTGCGCGCCGTGGTCGGTCAGCGCGTTGCGTTGCACGTGGGCGGTGGCGTCCGCGACCTCGACGACATCCGCGCGCTCGCGTCGCGCGGCGTCGCGTCAGTCGTGATCGGTCGCGCGCTCGTGGAGAAGCGTTTCACGATCCGCGCCGCGCGCGAGGCCGCCGCGTGAGGATCGGCGTCGTCAGCGACATCCACGCGAACCTCGTCGCGCTGGAGGCCGTTCTCGCCGATCTGGGCCCGGTCGACGCGCTCTGGGTCTGCGGCGACACGGTCGGGTACGGCCCCGATCCATCCGACGTCCTTGCGCTCCTCGTCGAGCGAAAGGCCACGCTCGTCGCCGGCAACCACGACCGGGCAGTCGCGACGGGGGAGGACCTCGAGCTCTTCAATCCGCCCGCGGCCGCAGCGGCCAAGATGCATCAACGCTGGCTGTCGGCCGCGGAGCGCGACATGCTCGCCGCCCTGCCGCGTACCCTCGAGACGAGCGACGTGACGCTCTGCCACGGAAGCCTCCGCGATCCCCTGTGGGAATACGTGACGAATCCTAAGAGCGCCGCCGCATCGCTCGCCCTCGCGAAAACCTCGCACTGCTGCGCCGGCCACACGCACGTGCCGTCGCTCTTCCGGGCCGGAAGCGAACCGCAGCCGGGGCGTGTGGGCTACGAAATGCCCTATCCTCTCGCGCCCCGCGCGTTCCTGAACCCGGGCAGCGTCGGTCAGCCGCGCGACGGGGATCCCCGCGCCGCATACGCGGTGATCGACCTTGGGGCGGCAACCGTCACATTTCATCGTTCGACGTATCGATTCGGTGAGACACAACGCCGCATCCGGGACCGTGGCCTTCCGGCGATTTTCGCAGACCGCCTCAGCTTCGGTCTGTGAGCATTCCCTTCACGGAGCACGGGTCGACCCAGCAATCGGCCTACGACGGCGCGTCACGGATCGCGGTCGGGACCGATCCGGCGGGACTCGGGCTCGGCGAACTGGCCTCGCGCGATGAGGGCCGCCTCTACATCGCGGTCTTTGCTGGGTCGCAGCGCACCGGCGGCTACGGAATCCGTGTTCTGCGCGTGGACCGGGCCGCCGACACGCTCACGGTCCACGCGATGTTTTCCTCGCCCGCGCCCAATGCGTTCACCATCCAGGTGTTGACGTCTCCGGCGCATCTCGTCTCGATCGACCGGCAGTCGGCCGCGTCGGCGCGAGACATCATCCTCGTCGATCAATCGGCGGCGGAGCGGGCTCGCAGCCACATGCCACAATCGCAACCCTGACGTGATCGACGACGAAGGCAAAGACGACTCCACGGGCTCCGGCAAAGAGAAAGACGACCAATCTCCCTCTCTCGACAAGAGGGTCACGCAACCCGGACGGCATGTCGGCGACCGCTACGTGCGGATCGTCCGCCCGACCGGCAGCGGTCTTCGCGGGCACGGCGGCCGGTGGGTCGCGACCGAGGAGACCATGGAGCGCACCGGACGTATCGGCAGGGCGTGGGACTCCGCCCTGCGGTTCCTGATCGGCCAACGCCTCGAGACCGAGGCGGAAGGGGAGGAACGCGTCGGCGTCGCGACGGGCTTGCCAATCCTCGCTTCGGACAACATCTCGTCCTCCGCCTACGCGACCGAGGAAGCGATGCGCGTCCTGGCCCTCGCCGGGACGGCCGCCCTCGCCCTCACGATGCCGATCGCGATCGCCGTCGTTTTCGTCCTCGCGATCGTCATCCTCTCGGAGTCGCGCGTGATCCGGGCATATCCCAACGGCGGTGGCAGCTATCTCGTCGCTCGCGAGAATCACGGCGTCATCGCTGGACTCGTCGCGGCGTCGGCGTTGCTCATCGACTACGTGCTCACGGTCGCCGTCTCTACCGCCGCGGGCGTCGCAGCGATCTCGAGCTTCGTCCCCGAGCTCCACGACTACCGCGTTGTTGCCGGGTTGGTGCTCATCGCAGTGCTCGTCATCGGCAACCTGCGAGGCGTGCGCGAGGCGGGGCTTCTCTTCGCGGCGCCAACGTACGCGTACATGATCGCGATGTACGGATTGGTCGCCTTCGGTCTCTTTCGGATCATGACCGGTGATCCGCCGGCCCCGGTTGCCCCGCCGAACCCGTTCCCTCCGGATGGAACCGCGCCACTGACGCTTTTGCTCGTTCTTCGGGCGTTCGCGTCCGGCTCCGTCGGCCTCACGGGCAGCGAGGCGGTCGCCAACGGCGTGCCGAGCTTTCGGCGGCCGGAGACGACAAACGCGATCAAGACCCTGGTGCTCATGGGCACGATCTTCGCGACGATCTTCCTCGCCATCACCTGGCTCTCGACGACCATCGGGATACAGCCGGACATCAGGGAGCAAGAGACCGTCAACAGCATGATGACGAAGGCGATCGTAGGCGCGGGCACGCCCTTCTACTACATCGTCCAGGTCACGACCGCGATCATCCTGCTGCTCGCCGCGAATACCGGCTTCACTGGATTCCCTCGACTCGCGTCCGTCCTCGCGAACGATCGCTTCATGCCGCGCCATTTCGCCGACGTGGGGTCGCGTTTGGCTTTCAACTTCGGGATCGTCGTCCTCGCACTCCTCGCGTGCGTGATCCTCGCGGCCTTCGACGGGAGCGTGACGAACCTCGTGCCCCTCTACACGATCGGCGTGTTCCTTGCCTTCACCCTGTCGCAGTCAGGACTCGTTCGCCGCTGGCGACGCCTCCGCAATCCTGGGTGGCGTTTCTCCATCGCGATCAACGCCTTTGGAACGGTGGTGACCGGGACGGTGCTGCTGGTGGTGGCGTATACCAAGTTCGAGCACGGCGCGTGGATGGTCCTCGTGCTTATTCCCCTCATCTCAGCCCTGCTGTACGGCATTCATCGGCACTACCAGACTGTGCATGACGCGCTCGTCCTCTCCGGCCCGGACCAGCACAAGGTACAGACCCTCCCGGCTCCGGTCGTGATCGTGCCCATTGCACGTCTCGATCGGGCCGCGCTGCAGGCCCTGGCGTTCGCGCGTTCGGTCTCGCCGATCGTGAAGGCTGTCCACGTCTCGACCTCCAAGACCAGCGCGGAAGAATTCCGCAAACGTTGGGCGCAGCTCGACACGGACATCAAGCTTGACGTCGTCGAGTCGCCCTACCGGTCTCTCGTGGCGCCCCTCCTCAAGTACATCGACGCGATGGACAAGTCGGACGACCGGCCGATCACGGTCGTGCTGAGCGAATTCGTTCCGCACCACTGGTGGGAGTGGCTCCTCCACAGCCAGACCGCATTCCGGCTCAAGGCGGCGCTCCTCTTCCGACCGAACACCATCGTCATCGACGTCCCGTACCACTTCGAGGAGCCCGGGCATCACACCAGACGGAAATAGTCCTCGCGCTAGACTCGCGCACTCATGCAACCGAAGCGCGTCCTCGTGGCTCTCGCGGGGACGAGCGCGGACCCCGACATGCTGCGGCTCGTCGCCGCCATCGCGAAGTCCGCGAAGGCCGAGGTCATTGGCATCCACGTCATCGAGGTGCGTTGGAACCTTCCGCTGGACGCCGTCATGGAGCCCGAGCTCGACCGCGGCGAAGAGCTTCTGGCGAGCGCTAAGAAACTCGCCGACCAGACCGGTTTGGACCTCGAGACCGAGCTCCTTCAAGCACGAGATGCCGCAGCGGCCATCGTCGACACGGCCGTGGAACGGAAGTGCGACCTCATCGTCGTTGCCATGCCCTTCCGGAAGCGATTAGGAAGGGTGTACGTGGGAAGAACCGTGCAGAACGTCTACGTCAACGCGCCATGCGCGGTCCTCGCGTATCGTCAGGAAGAGACAAGGTGAACGTCGTAATCGTCGGCTGCGGTCGGGTGGGTGGCTTCCTCGCGGGACTCCTCGACTCCGAGGGCCATCGCGTGAGCGTGGTGGACATTGCCTCGACCAGTCCGGCGCGCGCGGAGCGGGCGTGGTTCCAACACTTGCCCGGCTCCTTCAAAGGCGAAACGATCCTCGGTGACGGGACCGATCTCGAGGTGCTGCGCCAGGCCGGCGTCGAACGGGCGGACGCGGTCCTCGCGCTGACCGAAGGTGACAACCGTAACCTCATGTGCGCTCAGATCGCGCAAAAGATCTTTGGCGTAAAGCAGGTGATCGCCAAGGTCAACGACCCGGTGCGCGCGCAGACCTACCGCGAGCTGGGCGTCAACACCTTCTCGCGGACGACAATCCTCGGCACGCTCCTCCACGCGATGCTGCAGGAGGATCGGGAAGTCGGCGAGGTCCTCATGCGAAAGGCGCTCGCGCACGAGGCCGACATGGTCCACGAACCCGTGAAGGCTCGCTAAGTTGTACTTCGTCGTCGCCGGCGCGGGTGAGGTCGGATTCCATCTTTCACAGGCGCTCCTCGAGTCTGGGCACGAGGTCACGGTCATCGAGGCCGATCGGCGCCGCGCCAATTTCGTCCAGGAGAGGCTCGGCTCGATCGTGATGAACGCGCCAGCGGATGAGGGGCGTGCGCAAATGGAGGCCGGCTGCAGCCGGGCCGACGCGCTGATCGCCGTCACCGGAGACGACGCGAAGAATCTGGTGATCTGCCAGCTCGCGAAGCTCCGCTGCCACACGCCGCGCGTGATCGCGCGCGTCAACAACCCAAAGAACGAGATCGTCTTCAAGACGCTCGGCATCGACGAGACGATCTCGTCGACTCGCGTGCTGATGAATGTGATCGAGCAGGAGCTGCCCTCGGGCGGCTTCATGCCGCTCATGTCACTCGCCGGTTCCGCGAACGAGCTGATCGAGGCCGAGATCGCGATCGGGACGCCGCCCGCCGGCAAGACCGTCGGTAGCTTGCGACTGCCCACGGACGCGCTCGTCGGCGGGATCATCCGAAAAGGAAAGCTCCTTCACGCCGACGATGAGACCAAGCTCGAGGTGGGCGACCGCGTCATGGTGTTCGCCCCTACCGCCTCCGAGAGCGAGGTCCGCAAAGCCCTGATGGGCTAGGTCTCGCGAGGGTGGTACGGCACGTCGATGACGATCGTGTCGGGTCGGAACAGGAGCGCTAGCTTCAGCCGGAACGCCGTCTGGCTGTGCAGAAAGAACTCCCACCAGTGTCGCGGGACGAACTGGCTGACCACGATCGTGAGTGGCCGGTCGCGGTTCATCGCGACCCGCTCGATGTACGTGAGGAGCGG
>VBGU01000206.1 GCA_005881085.1 Chloroflexota bacterium
CATTCGCTGCCCACGCATCCCAGCGCTGCTGGAATGCCGCGGCGGTCTCGTGGCTCGTCGCGATATGCACAGCCCGAACGTGGGCCGATATCGACGTTGCGAAGGTCAGCGCTCGGACGGCGGTCCGGTCGAGTCGGGCGACTGGGACGATGACCATGGGCTCCGGAAGCTTCGGCAGGTCTTCCCGAAGGTCCTCGACCACGAGAGAGTCCTGCGCGGCGGTGTAGTGAGTGCTGATGCCGTGCAGCAGCAGCACCAGAAGCGGCATGACGATCAGGACCATCCACGCGCCGTGCTCGAACTTGGTGATCGTAGTGATCGCCAGCACGACGCCCGTGACCACCGCGCCGACACCGTTGATGACGATCGTGACCTTCCAGCCGCGCGGCCGCAGCCGCAGCCATCGGCGCAC
>VBGU01000207.1 GCA_005881085.1 Chloroflexota bacterium
AACTGCCCGCACCCGGCGGTCATGCAGAGGGCGCTTCGCTCGAACTGGACCCAGATCCGCAGGAGCTGGTACATCTTCGCCTTCCAGCTGCCGTGGCTGCCGGAGTGGGGGCTCCGTCGCGATGGGGCGAGGGCGCTCAAAAACACGCTGCGGAGGTCGTCAAAGCCGGGTACGTTCAGCGATGCCGACCTCGACGAGTACGCCCGCGCGTTCAGCGCTCCGGGCGCCGCGACCGGCGCGATCAACTATTACCGCGCCGCGGCGCGCTCGCGTGTGCCATCCGCAAAGATCAGGGCGCCAACCCTCCTTATCTGGGGAGAGGACGACTTCGCGCTGGGCATCGAGCTCACGCGCGGGATGGACGGCTTGTTCGAGATCCCGCCGCGCATCGAATACGTCCCGGACACGAGTCACTGGGTGATGGAGGAGCGCCCGGAATTGGTCAATCAGTTACTCGAAGAGTTCCTAGGTGCATAGGGTCTACGCGTGACTGATCGTCGGTTCCAGAAGGTGGACCCGATTTCACGCGAAACGGCCGCCAAGGTTTTCACCGAGGGCGGCGCCGAAGCACGCGCTGCCGCTCTTTTGTCGCTCGCCTACCACGATCCCGATTGGAGGTGGGTGCAAAACACCTGTCTCGAGCTATTCGGAGATCGATCCGTCGAAGTCCGAGCGATGGCCGCCCTGTGTCTCGGCCATCTGGCCCGGATTCATAGGTCGCTGGATCTCGAGCGAGTTCTGCCGGCGCTCGAATCCCAAGTCGACGATCCCGTCGTTGGCCCACGTGCGCGGGATGCACTCGACGATATCAGCGTTTTCATGACCGGCGAACACTAGGGAGCTAGCGGGCGATGCCGTCCCGCGCGACGCGAAGCGCGTCCTTCAACGTGAAGCGGCCGAGGTAGAGCGCGCGGCCGACGATCACGCCGCGCAACCCTCGATGGCGGAGCTTGCTGAGCGCGGCGATGTCCTCGAGCGAGCCGACGCCGCCGGAGTAGATGATGTCGCCGCCAAACGCACGCGCGACCGCCTCCGTCGACGCGAGATCGAGGCCCTGAAGCGTTCCGTCGATGGAAACGTTCGTGTAAATGACGGTCGGCACCCCGGTCACCGCGAGACGCTGCATGAGATCGACGGCGCGGACGTTCGTGGTCTCCGTCCAGCCATCGGTCGTGACCATTCCGTTTCGCGCATCGACCGACACGGCAAGACCGTCGGCGTGCCGGTCGACGAGGCGGCCGATCAGCTCGGGGTCATCGATGGCCGCCGTGCCGACCACGATGCGCGAGGCGCCGGCCTCGGCGAAGGCCTCGGCCGTGTCGAAGTCGCGGATGCCGCCGCCCGCCTGGATCTTCACGNGCGATCCGTCGAGGTCGATGATGTGGAGCCACTCCGCGCCTTCGGCGACGAGCCTGCGCGCCGCCTCAAGGGGTGACGCGGCGACCTGTTCGACGGTCGCGAAGTCGCCGCGCGTCATGCGGACAGCGCGGCCTTCGTAGATGTCGATCGCGGGATAGACGATCACGAGGGGGTGAATGGTAGGAGGCCGCCGGCGTCTGTCGCCGGCGGCCTCACCAAAGGTGCGGTGCGCGAGTTACTGCGCGGTCAGTCCGGACGCTCCCACGGGAGTGGTGACGCCGGGAAGGCGAGTCAGGCTGCCGTCCGCTCCGACGCGGAACGCGCTGATCATGTGGGTCCCGCCATCGTTGGCGTACAGGTACCTGCTGTTCTCCGTGAGCGCCATATCCGTGGTGTGCGCTCCGGTCGAGTGCGCGGCCTGCGCGAAGACGAGCGTGAGCGCTCCGTCCTTGTCGACCGAGAACGCTGAGATCGAGTCGCTCGCCGCGTTCGCTGTGAACGCGTAGCGGCCATCCTTCGTCACGGCGACCCAGCATGCCGCGGCCTGTGTCGTCGGAACGGACCTGCTGACGGCCGTGAGCGTGCCGTCTTTCGAGAGCTCGTACGAGGACGCCGCGGAAAGAGGCGCCGCGCCGGCCGCCTCGGACACCACGAGGTCATCGTGGCGACCGAATGCGAAGCCGAACGGCGTCGTGCCTGACGATGCGTAGCTCGTCGCCGGACCTGCCGCGTCGTCCTTCCCGACGATGAAGACGTCGAGCGTGCTGGTCGTCTTCTCGGTCACGACGAGCGCACGGCCCGACGGCGAGAACTGGATCTGCGCGGCGCCGCTGCCGGCGAACGTTCGGATCGAGCCCGCGATCGGGCTGAGCTTCCCGTCGTTCGAGCGGAAGCCGGCGATGTTGCTGCTTGCCGCGTTGACGACGTAGACGAGGTCGTGACTGGCGGTGACGCTGACCGGCTGCGTCCCGCCCGAGGCGATGCGATCGCTCCAGGTGAGGCCGTCTTTCGTGATCTCGAAGACCGCGACATCGTTGCTCCCCGCGTCGACGGCGTAGAGCCAGCGGCCGTCGTCACTGATGACGACAGCACCCTGCGAGCCGAGGGGCCCGCCGCTTCCACCCGTCGGGAACGTGCCCGACCAGGCGAGCGCGCCGGATGCGGAACGGTCGTAGACGATGACCGCATTGGCCGTGGTGTTCGTGAGCGTGTAGACGGCGCCCGCCGAGCCCTCCGCGGCCGCGGCCACCGAGGCCGGACCAAGCAGAAGCGCGACGAACGCCACGAGCGTGAGGATGACGCGTGACATGGATTCCTCCCAGGATCGATTTTTTTGGGTCCGCAGGTCGAGACGAGCGTGGCGATGCCCCATGACATGGCGATGACATCTCTGTCATCGAAACGTCATAGGGCGGCGCCACCGTGCGAACATGCGAGAGGTGCCGACCGCATCGGACGACGCGCCGATCCTGGTGGTCGACGACGACCCCAAGATCCTGCAACTCGTCCGGATGTATCTCGAGCGCGAGGGCTTTGCCGTCATCACCGTGGCGGATGGACTCGCCGCGGTCGCGGCTATCCGTGAGCGCGGACCGCGCCTCGTGGTCCTCGATCTGATGCTGCCGACCCTCGACGGGTTCGAGGTCCTTCGCGCGGCGCGCGCTGAATCCGACGTCGCGGTGCTGATGCTTTCAGCCCGCGGCAGCACGGGCGACCGCATATCCGGGATCGCGAGCGGTGCCGATGACTACCTGCCGAAGCCGTTCTCCCCCGCGGAGCTCGTCGTCCGCGTGAAGGCGCTCCTGCGGCGCGCCGAGCCGCGCCAACAGTCGGCGCGGAAGTCGTTCTCGCTCGGTGATCTCGCCATCGACCTCGATCGTCACGAGGTCCGCCGCGGGGGGGAGCGCATCGCCCTGACGCAGTCCGAGCTCAGCCTCCTCGCGGCGCTCGTCCGAGCCGGCGGCCGCATCGTGACGCGCGAGGTCCTCCTCGATGCGCTGTACGGAAAGGACGAGGCCGAGGTGCTCGATCGGACCGTCGACGTGTACATCCGGCGGCTCCGCGACAAGCTCGGCGACGATCCCGACCGACCGCGCTACGTGGCGACCGTGCGCGGCGCGGGATATCGCGCGCTTCTCGACGCGTGAGGGGCCTCGCGGGACAGATCGCGGTGGCCGTGATCGCGGTCGCCGTCGTCGTCGGGCTCGTTCTGACGATCGGCACGCTCGCGTTCGCGAGCATGTCGTTCGCGCAGCTCATGGTCGATCACGGCGAGACGCTCGCCGCGGCACAGGCGATGTTCCAGGAGAGCGTGGCGCGTTTCTTCGTCGCCGCGCTCGGCGTCGCGGCGATCGCGAGTGTCGCTCTCGCGATCTTCATCGGACGGCGCGTGGCCTCGCCGCTTCGCGAGGTCAGTGAGGCCGCGAAGCTCATCGCGCAGGGCGATCACGCCGTCCGAGTGCGCCCGCGCGGGCCCGAAGAGATCCGGTCGCTCGCGGACTCCTTCAATCGCATGGCCAGCGAGATCGAGGAGCAGGAGCGCATGCGCCGCGAGTTCGTCTCTAACGCGGCCCATGAGCTACGCACTCCGTTGACGAACCTGCAGGGCTATCTCGAAGCGTTGCGCGACGGCGTCATGACCGCGGACCGCGCGACCTTCGAGTCGCTGCACGAGGAGGTCGATCGCATGGTCCGGCTCTCGCGGTCGATCGACGCGCTCGCCGAAGGTGACGTCGCCGCGCGCGGGCCTGGCGAGCTGCGCGAGATCGACCTTCGCGCCGCGATCGTCGCCGCCGTCGAGCTCTACTCGGCCGCCCTCGAGCGCCGCGCGCTTCGGATCGAGCTCGACCTCCCGGCGGTCATCGGCGCGCGCGCCGATCCGGATCACCTCGCACAGGTGCTCGCGAACCTGTTGCAGAACGCGGTGCGCTACACCCCGGAGGGTGGCCGCATCGCCGTGAGCGCACGACGTCGCGATACCGATGTCCTGGTCAGCGTCACGAACTCCGGGCCGGGCATCCCCGCCGAGGACCTACCGCACGTGTTCGAGCGCTTCTACCGCGTCGAGAAATCGCGCGACCGGGCGAGCGGCGGCGCGGGGATCGGCCTCGCGATCGTCAAGACGCTCGTCGAGCTCGGCGGAGGTCGTGTCGGTGCCGAGTCGGCGCCCGACCTGACGCGCTTCTGGTTCAGCCTTCCCTCCGCGACCTAGGGGTCAAGCCGCGAGCGCGTCCATGAGCCTGCCCACTGCGGCGCCGAGCGAATAGCGCTTCGCGAGTTTCTCGAGCTTTTCGGGATCGGCGGGCTTTCGCGGAATGGTGCCGTCGCCGCCGGCCACCGGTGCGTCGCGGGCCATCCACACGACCTTGCGGGCAGCGGTGAGGTACTCAGCGTCGGCGCGCAGCTTCGCGCGGATCGTCGAGGACAGGTCTGTCGCGCCGAGGATCCCGTCGAGCGATCCGTACTTCGTGACGAGATGGCTCGCCGTCTTCTCGCCGATCCCGTGCACGCCGGGAAGCCCGTCGGACGGATCGCCGCGAAGCACCGCGTAGTCGAAGTACCGATCGCCCGGGACGCCGTACTTGTTGCGGATGTACGCCTCGTCGACGTGGCCGAGTTCGCTCACGCCGCGCAGCGTGTAGAGGACGCGTACGTTCGGATCCTTCACCAGCGCGAAGAGATCGCGGTCACCGGTCACGATCTCAATCGGACCGGTCGTGCCCTCGGCGATCGTTGCGATCACGTCCTCGGCCTCGTACCCATCCGCCGCGGCGACCGAGATGCCGAAGGCGTTGAGCAGCTCGACGATGATCTTCATCTGCGGGTCGACCGGATCGGGCGGATCATCCGGTCCCGCGACCCGGTGTGATTTATAGGACGGCATCGCGTCGACGCGGAACTGCGGGCGCCAATCGGCGTCCAGCGCGACGAAGAGCTTGGACGGACGGCGATCCGGCAGGAGACGCGAGATGAAGTTGAGGAAGCCGAGCGCCGCGTTCACGTTCGTGCCGTCCGACGCCTTCCACTCAGGCACCGCGTGATAGGCGCGGTACGCCAGACTCGCCGCGTCGACGAGCAGGGTCGGGCCGGCTATCGGCGTGCGGCGGGGGCGGCGAAGACGGTGTCGAGCGCGGCGATGAACCGGTCGTTCTCCGCCGGTGTTCCGATCGAGGCCCGCAGGCACCCGTCACACCCGGGCCAGATTGAGATGTCGCGGATGAGGACGCTCTGCTCCAGGAACCGAGCATGCACGTCCGGCGGCTTCTCGTTCCGGAGGCGGAAGAGGATGAAGTTGGTCACCGACGGGAACACCTCGATCGCCGAGACGCGGCGGAGCGCGGCGAGTACGCGGCCGCGCTCTTGTTTCGCGAGCGTGAGCCGATGCCCGATCGACTCCTCGTCGCGTGCGATGCGCGCGGCGACCGCGAGCGTCAGCGTGCTCACGTTGTACGGCAGCGCTGCCGCGGTGAAGTACCCCATCAGATCCGGGTGCACGATGAGAGTCCCCACGCGCAGTCCCGCGGCCGCGAGCACTTTCGAAAACGTTTTCGAGATGACCATGTTCGGGAACTCGTCCAAACGCGACACGAGCGACTTTCCGGCGAAGTCAGAGTACGCCTCGTCGACGAGGACGAGCGTCTCCGGGAAGCGCTCGGCGACCGCGAGGATGACATCGGCGTCGATCTCGCCGCCGGTCGGGTTGTTCGGCGTCGTGAACACGACGATCTCGGGACGAGCCTTCGCCATCGCCGCGAGCGCGCGCTCCTTCGTGACCTCGTACGGCAGGCCGACCATCTCCTCGACGACGGTCCCGCCGGCGAGCTGCGTGAGTCTGCCGTGCATCGAGTACGTGGGGTGGAACAAAAGCGTCTTCCGCCCGTGGCCGCCGAAGACGAGGAACGCCGTTGCCGAGGATGAGCCGATCGGGTTTCGTGCCCCAGCGAGCCGATAGGATCTCGCGGAGCTCATCCCCTCGTCCGGGGTACCTGTTCAGAAGGACACCGTTGAGCTCTTCCGGCGTGATGTAGCGGCCGGCCACGTTCGGCTCCGGCCACTCGTTCGCATTGATGCGCACGTCGGCCTTGAGCATCTGGGTCCGGTAGGGCTGGAACTGCGCAAGCTCGGCGCGCGGGCGCGGCAGCTTCCGATCGCTCATCCATCCATAGCCTGACACGAGCGGGCCGCTCGCGCTCTCCGCGCGAACGGCCCGCCGCTGCTTGGGGGAGGTGGGGACTAGTTAGCGGGAGTCATGTCCTCCCGTGACCTTGAGGGTCGCTTTCGTGGTCATCGCTGTCGTGTCCTTCTTCGGTGCCGGAGCCAGCGCGGTCTTCGCGGTCGCCGTTGTAACTGTGGTCACCGGCGTCACGTTTGACGCCTTTAGAACTTTTGGGCTTT
>VBGU01000208.1 GCA_005881085.1 Chloroflexota bacterium
GAACGTGCGGAACGTTCCTGCGCCGTCGATCGAGGCCGCCTCCTCAAGCTCCTTCGGCAGCGATTTGAAGAACTGGGTCATGAAGAACACGCCGAACACGTCCGCGAGATTCGGTAGCGCGATCCCGAAGAGGTTGTCGACGAGCCCGAGCTGATTGAGGATCAGGAACTTCGGCACCCAGAGCACCTGGCCCGGGATCATGATGCTGCCGAGGATCGCGATGAACAGCACGCTCGCGCCGGGGAAGTTCATCCGCGCAAAGGCGTAGCCGGCGACGGAGCAGATCGCGATGTACACGGTCAGGTGGAAGCCTGCGAGGAAGATGCTGTTCAGGATCCACTGCGGGAAGTAGTGCGAGTTGGTCCAAACCTCGACGTAGTTCTGCCACTGGATGACGGTTGGGATGATCGTTGGCGGCCAGTCGAGGATCTCGCTCTTGGTCTTGAACGACCCGGAGACCGTGAGGATGAACGGCGCGAGCGCGAGCGCCGTGAAGATCACGGCGATCGTCAGGAAGAGCACGCGCGAGATTCGCAATCGGAAGCGCGGCTGCTGCACCGCGACGGTCTGCGATCGCGCGAGCGTCGCCATCAGTAATCCGGCCTCACGTCGAGTACGCGCCGCTGGATGAGCGAGATGATGAAGATGCCGGCGAAGAGGATCACGCCGAGGGCGCTGGCGTAGCCCATGTTCAGGTCACGGAACCCTTGCTTCCAGATCAGGTACGTCACCGTCAGGGTCGCCTCGTTCGGGCCGCCGTTCGTCGCGATCTTGACCTGGTCGTAGAGCTGGAAGCAGCCGATCGTACCGAGCAGCACGACGAGGAAGATCGCGGGGCGCATAAGCGGGATGGTGATCTGGAAGAACTGGCGGATCGGGCCGGCCCCGTCGAGGTGCGCCGCCTCATAGATCGGGCCGGGGACGTCCTGGATCGCGGCGAGGAAGATGAGCATCATCGTCGCGGCCGTCGCCCAGATGTTCATGAACATGATCGACGGCAGCGCCGTGGCCTCGTCGCCGAGCCAGTTCAGTCGGATCGGGATCCCGACGAAGTTGAGGGCTGCGTTGATGAAGCCATCGGGCAAGAAGAGCCACATGAAGATGAGCGTCGTGACGACGCTCGACGCGACACACGGCAGATACCACGCGATCCGGAAGAACCGCCTGAACGGAAGCTTCCGATCGAGGATCGCGGCCATCACAAGCCCGATGAACGTTTGCGAGGGGACCACGACCGCCGTGTAAGTCGCGACATTGCGGATCGCGTGCAGGAAGCTCTCGTCCTGGAAAGCCTTCTGGTAGTTCTTGAGGCCGACGAAAACGGGATCAGAGAGCAGGTCGTAGTCCGTGAAGGAGAAGTAGAGGGCGAGGACGATCGCTCCCGCGACGAAGACCAGCAGGAAGATGAGCCATGGCGCGATGAAGACGTACGCGGTCAGCCACTGGCGCCAGTAGCGGAAACGGGAGGGGCGGCGGATCGCCCCTCCCGCGAGTACCGCCATTCGTTACTGCAGAAGCGGCTTGATCGTTGTCGCGAGCTTGTCGAGTGCGTCTTTGACGCTCGACTTCTTGAGCATGATCGACTCGAGTGACTTCGCAATTTCGTCGTTGACTTTGCCTGTGTTCGCGCTGGCGTAGTTGAACGGCTTGCCGTACGCGGTGCCGTCGAAGATCGCCTTGGAGTTCGCGTTCGTGATCTGGCTCGAGAGCGCCTGCCGCGTCGGCAGCGCGAACCCGGCCTTCAGGACCTTGGTCTGGTTGTCGGTACCGGTGAGGTAGTTCGCGAGTGCCCAAGCGGCGTTCGGGTTCTTCGACTTCGCGGAGATCGAGTAGGACACCGTGAAGATCAGGTTCGACTTCGCGGCCGTGCCCTTCGGCATCTGCACGACGCCGTAGTTCACGCTCTTGAAGTTGTTGTTGAGGTCAGCTGGGAGCCAGCCACCCTCGAAGACCATCGCGGCCCTCCCCTTCTCGAAGGCTTCCCCGGCCCAGCCCATGCCGAGCTCGGACGGAAGCTTGGAGACGCCGTCCTTGGCTTCGAAGCCCGTGTAGAAGTCGAAGGCGGCTTGGCCGGCAGCGTTGTTGATGTTCGCGAGGTCACCGCCCGCCTGCCAGAGGAACGGGACGAAGCGCGCGGCGTCCGCGGGAAGGCTCAGCCCGACGACGCTTCCGGAGGTGAGCTTCTTCGCGGCGGCTGACAGGTCGGTCCACGTCCAGTCATTCGTAGGCTCCGCGACGCCCGCGGCCTTGAATAGGTCCTTGTTGTAGACGAGGCCGAGCGTGTTGAAGTCCTTCGGGATGCCATAGGTCTTGCCCTGGTACGAGAACGCGTTGATCAGCGATGGGACGAAGTCTTCTTTCTTCGTTCCGCTCTTCGCCATGAGGTCGTCAAGCGCGAGCAGCTTGTTCGTCTTCATGAGGCTGTCGATCCAGAAGATGTCGGCATAGAAAACGTCGGCTTCGGTGCCGGCCGCGAGGTTGGTCTTCAGGACCGTTTCGTAGTCCGTGGCGATCGGCTCCCACTTCACCTTGACGTTGGGATTCGCCGCCATGAACGCGTTGATCGAGTCGGTGAGCAGCGCGTCCTCGGTTGGTGACGATGACCATCCGGATATCCGGACGTCTCCCGAAAGCGGGCCGAGCGTCCCGCTCGGAGTCGCGGTGCCGCCGCACGCGCCGATGACAAGGGCAAAGAGCGTGATGACGGCGAGCAATGACCTGCGGTTTCTCATATCGGGATTCCTCCTCCCCGTGCGTGTGGCGAATCGTACCGCTGGGGGATCAGCGAGCGCTGACTGCTAGGCCGCTTGCTCGGAGGTCAATGAGGCGCGCTCGGCCGCGTTTTCGTTCGATGCGCACCTGAATCGTGCCGGTGCCCACGCGGAGACCCGACGCTTCGAAGCGATCGACGCCATCGGGAAGCAGGGGATCGAGCGTGACCGTTGCGCCGTCGGCTCCGACCGCTAGACCGAGCATCGTCCGGATGCAGAGGAAGGTCGCCGCAGCGGACCACGCCTGCGGGACGCACGCGACGGGATACGTTGTCGGCGCGACATCGCGGCGTCTGGCTTGTCCACCGAAGAGCTCGGGGATGCGCCGGTCCGGAAACGCCTTCGCCGCCGCGATCATCTCCGTGATCGTCCTCGCCGCGCCCGCCTTTTCGCCGTAGCGGGCCATTCCCGCCGCCGCGAACGCGGTGTCGTGCGGCCAGACCGAGCCGTTCTGGTAGCTCACTGGGTCGTAGTGCTTTGAGCGCGAGCTCCGCGTGCGGATGCCCCAGCCGCTCGCGAGGTCCGGCTGGCGAAGGCGGCGTGCCGTGGCGCGACCGTGCGCGGTCGTGGCGGCTCCGGCCCAGAGCACGAGCCCGGGGTTCGAGACGATGTCCGGCACCAGTCGCTTTCGCCCGTCCAGCGCCTGCGCATAGAACGAGCGCCCCGGCATCCAGAAGGCTCGCTCGAACTTGACGTGCAGCGCCTCGGCGCGAGCGCTGAGCTCGGCGGCCCACGCGGGATCGCGCCTCGCGACGACCTCGGCGAGCGAGCGCATCGCGGCGATCGCGTACGCCTGGACCTCGACCGCCGCGATCGGGCCTTCGGGCCGCTTGCCCTTCGCGTTCAGGTAGCTGTCGCCGGAATCCTTCCAGACCTGATTCGTGATCCCGGTCGGGCGCTTGCGCTCGAACTCGATGAACAGGTCGCCGTCGAGATCGCCGCGCTTGTCCATCCATTCGAGAGCCGCGCGGATGTTCGGCTCGAATTCTCCGATGAGATCGCGCTCCGGCATCCAGCGCGCGGCCTCGGCCGCCAGCCACACGAAAAGCGGCGGCGCGTCGATGGTGCCGTAGTACGGCGTGCCGAAGGCGCCGCCCGTCCGTACGATCTCGCCCTGCCGGATCTCGTGAGGGATCCGTCCCGGCTCCTCGTCGCGCTCGGGCACGTCGCGCGTGCCCTGGTTATCGGAGAGCACCCGGAGCACGGCGGGCGCGAGATCGCGGCGCAGCGGCAGCGTCATGAGCGCGGTCATGATCGAGTCGCGCCCGAACGGCGCGACGAACCACGGGATGCCCCCCGACGGGAAGTATCCGTCGGCCGTCAGGTCCGACAGCATGAAGAGGTCGAGCGAGCTGCGCGAGATCCACGCGTCGAGATCGGGCGAGTCGCTCGCGAACTTTGTCGACGTCCTTTGCCACGCGACCCAGTCGCGATCTGCGACGACGGGAGAGGGGAGCGTCGACCGGACGTGGATGTCGATCTCGATCGAGCGCCGGTCGCCGGGCGAGACCCGCACGGCGACACGTCCGCGCGCGGGACCGTCTCCGGTCTGCCATGCGTCGACGGGCGCCAGGAGTTCCGTCGACTGCTTCACTCCGTCGATCGCCGTGTATCGAAAGACAAGGCGGTGACCGTTCGCGGCCGCCGGCTCGCGAAGTCCCTTCGTCGTGCGCTT
>VBGU01000193.1 GCA_005881085.1 Chloroflexota bacterium
GAAGACACCGGCGGCGCGTCGTTCGCGGCGGTCCTCAGCGACCCGGTCACCGACATCGAGCCGCTGGACAACTCCACGACCGTGTGTCGTATCCGGGGGGATAGACCGCTCGCGGTCGGCCAGTTCGCGATGCTCGACCTCCCCGCTGCCGATATCTCCGGCGACGAGATCCGCATGCGCGCGGCCGACGATCTGGCTGGATGCGCCCTCATCGTCCTGGTGCTCCTCGGGCTTCGTGACGAGCGAGCGCCGCACGACGTCCACGCGATCTTCACCAGGGCGGAGGAAACCGGTCTCTACGGCGCGCGCCTCGCCGCAGAGGACGGGCTCCTCCCTCGCGACGCGTACGTCGTCTCTGTAGAGGCAAGCCGCGCGCTTCCGGAGGCTGAAGCCGGCCGAGGCGTCGTCGTTCGCGCCGGCGACTTCCACAACACCTTCAGCAACGAGGCGGAGCGTTATCTGCGGGTAGCGCGGGAGCGGCTCGCCGAGCGGGGCATTCCAGCGCAGCGGGCTCTGCTCGTCGGGGGCACGTGCGAGGCCTCGTCATTCGTTCGACTTGGCTGGACGGCGACCGGCCTCGCGCTCCCGAATGTGAACTACCACAACGCTGGGTCAGACGGCGGGTTCGCGCCCGAGATCGTCCGTCTCACCGACCTCCTGAGCGGAATCGCGCTCGGGATCGAGGCCTCGCTCGCCGCCGGGGAGGACGCGGAGGAGTCATGGTGGCCCGATGTTCGCGCGACACCCGACGTTATTCGCGAGCGGCTCCGGCGAGACCGGCCGAAGCGCTAGTGATTGGCATCGCCAATGGATGCTTCGGCTGGTAGAGACCTAATTCGCCTCCGCCGGGAAGCCGGATCCTGGTGATCGAGCCCCATCGTTCCTCTTGCACCTCGGAACACTTGACGCCCTTCTCCTTGAGCGCCGCTATCTCGGCTTTCAGGTCGGCGCAGACGAAAAAGAGTTCGTGCCGGTCACTCACTTCGGCGGGATGAACCGCCACTTCTGCCGGAGGGAGCGCGAAGATCAGCCAGCCGCCGCCAGCGTCCACAGATGAAAATCCGAGCACCTTCTTGAAGAAGGCGCGATCCGCCGTCGCGTCCTTGCTGTAAACGATCACGTGGGCACCAAAGATCATGAGTTTTGCTCCTCTTGCTTCGACCATCTTCGCATGCGACCGTTTTGTGGAGGCTAGAGTGACGACGTGCGGCGCAAGCTTCTGATCGCGCTCGTCGGCCTTCCTGCGCTTGTGGTTGTCCTGTCCAATGCTCTGGCCGCTACCCCTACAAACGACTTTCGTGATGTTCCCGGACTCAGACGGCAACTCGATGAGATTCGGCCCGGTCCTCATGGCCCGCCTCAGCTCGTCCCGCCGCCAGCGCCCGGCCCTGGAGTCAACACCTGAAGAATTGCCCCACTGCCCATTTCTGGTAGCACTTGACGCGCCCCTCCGTGGCGGGTGTAGAACAAGGAGAAGCTCCGCACGGGCCCACGGAGCGACGAGAAAGACCGGCGGACGCCGAAATCGGAGGTCGCATGGTCAGACTTCACAAACGGCTGGGAGTCTTCCAGGTCGATCGATGACGCCCTCGACGGAAGGGGGCACTGCCGAAGGTTCGCTTTCGGTGGATTGAACGATTGAATTAGGAGATCGCCTTTGGCGATCCCTCTCATCGAGGCCAGATAATGAGGCCTGTAGCCGAAAGCGAGGGCGACCCCCGGAAACGGGGGTCGCTTTTTTGTGCTCTTTGTTGCGGAACCGTGGGGACCGCTTTCCGTAGTCTCCACCGGTGGAATCCACGGGGGAGCTTGCCTGGTTCCGCGCCGAGGTCCTCCGGTCGATCGTCCGCCCGCGCTCCTTCGCGAGATCGCTCGCCCGCGAGCACTTCGGCCTTGCGGGAGTGCTCATCGTGGTCGGGTCGGGGATCGCGCTTTCGCTCACGATCGACCTCTTGGTCCTCGCGGCGAAGGGCATATCGCCCGGGAGCTTCGTCGCTCGACTGATCTTCGAGTCGCTCCTCCTCGGCAGCCGCCTCGCGGTAAGCGCGGCGGTCGTCTCGTTCGTCGTGTTCCTCGGCACTCGGCTGACACGCCAGAGCGACCTGACGCTCGACCAATGCTTCAACGCGGTCGCGTTCGCGTTCGCGCCGCTGATCGTCGCGCCACTCATCGCGCTGATCGCGGTCTTCGCATCAAACCTCCTGATCCCCGTCGGCGTCCTCATGGTGGTCATCGGGCTGCGAGCCCTCGCGGGCCTCGCGTTGAACTTGGGCGCGATCCTCCCGTTACCGGCGGCCGGTCTGGCGCTCATCCTTGCGCTCGCCAGCGGAGCGGTCGTGCTGGGCGATCAGGTTTCGAGGGTCCGAATGACCGCCTACGCGATCGCGCCGCAGCTCGCGTCCCCATTGGCCGCGACGCCGGCGCAGGGAAAGCGTTACGACCTCGCGAACGCAACTCTCACCCTTCCGGAAGAGTGGGCCTACTCGGTGCGGGGAGTCCCGGGAGAAAGCGCGCATTTCGAGACCGCGACCGCCACGCTCAACGTGGTGAGCTCGCGTGCCGAAGATCTCGCGACGATGGATTCGTTCGCGGACACGATCGCTCGTGGCGAGCGCCTGGGGTTCGTGGCCGCGCGCAGTGAGCGATCGATCGAGGGCATCAACGGGAACGTAGCGGTCGACGACCGTGCCGATGGGACCTACGAAGGCCGACACGTCGCCATCCGCCAGTTCGCGATCGCGATCCGAACGAGCGGCAGCGCCTTGCAGTTCCGCTTCTTCGATCCGCCCGACGTCGACGCCGCATTCGCCCAGGCCGCGGCGATCGCCGCCACGTGGCAGATCGCCTCGCGGCCCTAGCTCTCGACGATCGGAATGTCGGTCGCGTCGCCGTCCGTGATCCGATAGGCGAACATCTCCGGCGGTTCGGCACGCAAGGAGACCAGGACGTATGCGGCCTCGGGCCAGTACGCCTCGGCACGATCGGTAGCTGACGGATAGGCCGGCGAGCGCGGATGACTGTGGTAGATCGCGGCGAGCTCCCGGTCGAAGTCTTTCGACGCCTTGAACGCCTCAAACAACTGCGCCCGATCGACCAGGTAGCGCGTCTCGGGGTTCGGATGAACGTTGCGGCAGCGCAGGACGCGCCTCACGGTCTCGTCCTCGCCGAGCAAGAGACCACAGCACTCCTGCGGCGCGGACTCGCGCGCGTGAGCGACGATCTCCTCCCGGAGCCTGCGCGGCAGGACCAGGCGAGTTCGTCCGCTCAGCGGCCGCCCGCCATCGCCGGGATGACCATGACCTCGCTGCCGTCAGGGACCGCGGCCCCGCTTCCACCGCGATTGCGGGCGTCTTCGTCGCCGATGTAGACGTTCACGTAGGAGCGGAGCGCCCCCGCGTCATCGAGCACACGCGAAGCGAAGCCAGGGTGCCGCCGATCGATGTCCGCGATCACGTCACGGAGCGTTCCGCCTGACGCGCTGAGACGCGTCTCGCCGCCCGCCGCATCGCGGAGAGCGCCCGGCAGGCGAACGGTCACGGCCATGATTTCACTCCCAAAGCGGGGTGCTGAGATATCGGTCTCCCCCATCGGCTATCAACACGACGATACGGCCGGCTTCTTCCCGCGCGACCGCGATAGCCGCGGCCACCGCGGCGCCGCCGGACGGTCCCGTGAAGATGCCTTCCTCTCGCGCGAGGCGCTTCGTCATCGCGAGCGCCTCCTCCGTCGCCATCACGAGATGCACGTCGGCGACGCCTTCGTCCCAGATCGCCGGACGAAGTGCGGTCGGCATGTGCTTCCAGCCTTCGATGCCGTGCATCGGATCGTCCGGTTGCACGGCGACGATGCGAACGCGTTTCGGACGAAGTGCGCGGGAGACGCCGACGATGGTCCCGGATGTGCCGACGCCGGCCACGAAGTGGGTCACGCGTCCACCGGTCTGCTTCCAGACCTCGGCCGCGGTGCCGAGCTCGTGGGAGAGCGGGTTTGCCGGGTTCGAGTACTGATCGACATACACATAGCGGTCCGGGTCGGCCGCGGCACGTCGCTGCGCTTCGCGGATCGCGCCGTCCGTTCCCTCGAGTGGATCGGTGAGGATGAGCTGCGCGCCAAACGCGCGCGCGATGCGCTTCCGCTCGAGCGACACCTTGTCGGGTATGCAGAGCTCGAGGGCGTGGCCGCGGACGGCGCAGACCATAGCGAGCGCTACGCCGGTGTTGCCGCTTGTCGCGTCGAGCACGACGCGACGGCGACCCAGCCAGCCTTCCTCTTCCGCATCGAGCACCATCCATAGTCCGGGCCGATCCTTCACGCTCCCGCCCGGATTCGCGCTCTCGATCTTCACCCAGAGGTCGCCTCGCAGGCCCGCGCCGACGCGGTGCAACGGGATGAGCGGCGTGTCGCCGACGCGCTCGAGGATCGTTCCGCGCACGCGCTCGCGAACGAGGTCGGCGGTCAGGCGGGACATTCGCACCGTCTCCAGCGCGCGTCGGGCGAGACGAAGCGCTTCGTCGGAGTCGCCGGTCGCCTCGGCGGCGCGCGACCAGCGATCGAAGATGACCCGCAGGAGATGTGGAGCGCGTTCTTCCGCGAGCTGCCGCGCTTCCTGGAACGATCGCCGCGCAGCGGCGCCGTTCGCCTTCATTCGGAGCTCGCCGGTGAGGACCAGCATGCGGATCTCCGCGTCGACCTGGTCGACCTTTCGCGCGAACTTGAGAGCGGATTGCGCCGCGTCCAGGGCCTCCGCCAGATCCCCCTTGGCGAGGACTTCCGCCTCCGAGGCCTTGATGGATGCGAGGGTGCCGTCGCGTTTCGCCTGTTCGGCCAATCCGGCCGCGCGCACCAGACACTCACGGGCGCGGGTCACATTCCCGTATTCGACGTAGAGAGCCGCCGCGTTGTCGAGGGCGCAGGCCATCTGGTCGATAAGTCCCAGGTGCTCGTAGATGTCGAGGCTCTTTTGGTTGTTCATGATCGCGGCCTCGATGTCACCGGCGTCGTGGTACGCCTTTGCGATGCCCGCGTAGAGGGATGCGGCGGACGGGAGGTCGTCGAACTGAGTGGCCAGTGCGAACGCCTGCTCATACACAACGAGAGCCTGCTTCGATTGCCGCTGGTTTCCGAGAGCGAGGGCGAGATCGATGAGGCGTCGGTAGTGAAAGGGGACATCTCTGACCGTCCCGTCCTCGCATGCTTGGACGCACTCGCGAAGAAGGCGGACCTCTTCTTCGTATGCGTACGTTCGTGCGTACGCGGCCGCGAGAACTGCCTTGATGCGGACCTGCTCTTCGGGATCGTTCAGGAGGTCGGCCATTCGCTGCGCACGTTCGATCACCGGAAAGGCCTGCTTCGGCTGAGATGTGGCGTTGTACGCGGCGGCTAAATAACGAAGCCGGAACAGCTGGTCCTGCGGAGTCAATCCTTCTTCCAACCCCTCGAGCAGCGGGATCGCCACGTCCGCCTGGCGCTGCTCGATGAGCCGGCGAGCCTCGAGCAGCGTGTATTGCGGAGTCGCCGGTGAGGGAGCGCCGCCGAGTAGATCCGCTGGCTGGACGCCCAAGACTCCGGCGATGTGCTCAAGAGCCTTCATCGATGCGCGAGTGCGGCCGGACTCGAGCATGGAGATGTAGGCCTTGGTGTATTGCGGTTCCGCTACCTGAGCTTGGGTAAGGCCTTTTGCGGTTCGCAGAGAACGGATTCGCGCCCCAACGTCGGCCACCATCGGTGACCGGACCTCAGCCACTGCGAGGGCACTTTACGGGTGAGAAGTAGACACGTCAAATCGTTCTTTACCCAATTCTTATGGACCGAGACCGGGGCATTGCCGGTCGGGGTCCTGCGGGCCCAGTTCGCCCGTATCTCGGTCGGCCGACGCGTAGCGCGGCCGGAGGTCAGTTCAGCTAGCAGAAGCCGCCGCCGCCAGAGTTTGGGTCGCAGGCGTAGGCGGTGCTGCTCGCTACTGGCGATGCGAACGCGAACGCGAGAGCGGTAATGAAAGCGACGATCTGAACGATGCGACGGATAGACATTCGGTGGGTCCTCCCCGACCCCACCGGCGGATTTTTCTGGACCCGGTCAGCCGAACTGTGCGGCTACGCGGCCGTGAAGTAAAGATGGACTTATGTGGGTTACGCGAACAGTCGCTCGGTCAGCGGGCGGAGCTGGTGGAGCCCGCCGTCGATTGCCGCGGCGAAAAGCAGGCTCGCCGGTCCTACGAGTAGGCCAGGGACGGCATAGAGCGGCGGCAAAGTTTCGAAAGCGACGCTCGCGCCGCCCTTGAACGCGACGAGTACCGCCGCGGCGACCAACGCACCCCCGGAAAGAACGACCGAGAGCGGCGACAGCGCGACCGAGAGCGGGCGGCCGGCGATGAGCTGGTCGATCCGCGCCTCGGTGACGGAGAGCGAGCTGACCGGCACGAGGAGGCCGAGGGACACGTCGTCAGCGTCCGGTAGGAGCTTGTAGAGGGCGCTCGCAAGCGACCGTACATCGCCCGATGCCCGAACGGCCTCCTCGTCCGCCTCGATCTCCTTCTGCAGCGTGTGGAAGGCGAGGAGCTCGTCCACGACCGGGACCACATACAGCCCCGCCGCGAAGTAGCGCGCCACGATCTGGCGAAGCGGATCCCGCTGCCGAAGGTGATAACGCTCGTGATACAGCACGGCGCGAAGCTCGTCCGGGTCGAGCCGCTCCACGAGCCCGGTCGAGAGGCAGATGCGCGGGCGAAGGAACCAGTAGCAGAACGAGAATGGCCGCTCGTCGGTGACCACGTCGATCCGCCCGTCGAGGTCGAGACCGCTCGCCGCGACGACCACGACCGACGGCAACGCGATCTTTTGCGCGACGAGCCCGCGGATCAGGACCGCCGTCGCGACAAGCTGGCGGAACAACGTCAGGAGGCCGAGCGAGATGCCACACACCGCGAGCAGAAGAACGAGGGCCGCGACGACGTCAGCAGTGTCCTCCGCCCCTCGGGCGGCGAGCTGCTCGACGCGAGGCGCGAGCGTGAGAAGAAGCGCGAGCAGGATCGCGCTCGACGCGAGGGCGAGCCCGAGCATCATCGTGAAGACACGATCAGCGCGTTTCACCGCGTGTCCTTCTGCGCGAGACGGCGGAGCGCCGCGCGATGCGTTGAGTCGACAGTGTCGAGCTCCGCGCTGAATGCGGCCAGGGCTGCGTCGCCGAACTCGGCGACCAGCCCGCGGACGAGATCGCGCGAAAGCCGTGCGCGATGCTCGTCGCGGGTGTGCGATGGTCGGTAGATGTAGGTCTTGCCCTCGCGGGTGCGCTCGAGAAGACCCTTTTCGTGGAGGCGGACCATGATCGTCATCACGGTCGTGTAGGCGAGCTCGCGAGTTTTCGCGAGGTCCTCGACGATGTCGCGCACCGTTGCGGAACGGCGCTTCCACAGTCGCACCATGACCTCGGTCTCGAGCGGTCCGAGGAATTTCTCCTCGGCCTTCTCCGGTCTGCGAAGTCGCCGAAGGTCCGGCCGGCTCATGCCCAGATTATCCCGCGCGCCGGCCGCGAACGGTGACCCGTTGCCGCCGCCGGAGGAAACGAGGGTGCCGCTCGGCGAGGCCCTCGCGTCCGTGCGCGAGCGCGACGTGAAGCTCGACGACGAGATGCCCATCGCGCGGCTGGTAGATGGGTCCGCGCGGGCTTTCGCGCCGTTCGACGATGCCGAGGAGCGCGAGCGCGGCGAGCTCCCGTTCGGCGTAGCTCTGCTCGACGTCCGCCCAGATCGCCGCACGCTGCGCGGTGTCCTCCCCCAGTGAAAGTGCGTGGAGGAGGCGAAGCCGCCGGGGATCGGCGATCCGCTCCAGCGCAGCGGCGGCGCGTTCGTACTCTTCGTCGGTGGCGCGCTCAAGCAGCGTGGGGTCGCTCGTGAAGAGGTTCAGGTCCCAGTCTTCGATCGCCATTCCGCTACCGCCCAAACCCGGCCTACGACAGTCTTGTCGTAGCTCTCTCGTCCCACATACTACAACTGTGTCGTACGTGGTCCGCAGAGCGTCGGGCTGGCGGGTTCGGGCGTTAGCAGCGCCGGGGTCTTCGTCCGGGCGAGCGGCCAAGATGGCGGGTTGAGCAGCGTCGGGGTCTTCTGAGCGAGCGGCCTCTGCGCGGCGGTACATCGCGATCCCACGAGGGGCCGAGCGAAGAGACCCCGGCGCTGCTCACTCCGTCACTCAGCCGCGGCTGGGGTGGCCGCGAGGCGCTCCTCCGCAGGAGGCGAGCCGCCTCCGGCGATCGCCGAGCATGCGGATGGTGACCGGCTCGCCGAGCCAGACGGTCCCGATCAGGATGGCCTCAGCCGGGACGAGGACCTGGATGAGGGTGATCGTGGTAGGCCGCAGCTTTCGATAGAGCCAGAGTGAGACGACCATGCCGAAGCACGTTCCGAAGATGACGAGGTACGCGAAGGCGAGAACGCTCGCGAGCGTCCAGTGCTGGGCCTGCGGAAGCTGGAAAACCGCGAGCGGGGCGAGCAGCAGCGCCGACGCCCAGGTGCCCACCGCGACCGTCGGGATGGGCGCGACCGTCCTGAGGAAGCGGGACTGCAGGATCGCGGCGATCGCCCACGTGATCGGCATCAGCGCGAGCAACACCGTCGCGATCAGGCCGGCGGTACCGTCGGCGGCCTCGGGCGCGCCGATGAGGATGACTGTGCCGCCGAGACCCAGAGTCAGGCCGACGATCTTGAGCGCCGAGAGACGGTCGCCTTTCACCATGAAGTGCGCCAGCACCGCGGTCCAAACCGGCGCGGCGGCCCCGAAGACGGAGACGAGGCCGCTCGGCACGAATTGCTCGGACCAGAAGATGATCGCCCAGCTCCAGCCGATGTTGATGAGGCCGACGATCATCGCGATGGCCATCGTCCGCCTGCCGCGCGGGAACGGCTGGCGCAGCGCGACCGCGATGATCGTGAGCAGGCCAGCGACCGCGACCGCTCTCGCAAACGCGAACACGAACGGCGGAACGTCATTCACGCCGATCTTGATCGCGGCCCAGGTCGATCCCCAGATCAACGCGACGCTCACATACCCGGCGACCACCCGAAGCGGCGGCATGCGCGCACGATGATGCTTGATGCGCACATCCTTGCTTCGATGAGATGCGTCGTTCGATACGTTTGGGTCGCCGCTCTGTTGCTCGGGGCGTGCACGCCCCCGACGCTCGCCGGGACCGACCTCGGAGCGACCGACGCGCCAGATTTCACGCTCACCGACGGGGTCACTGGTCGCGCAGTGACGCTGTCGGCGCAGCGTGGACAGGTCATCGCGCTGACGTTCCTGTACACGACGTGCCCCGACGTGTGCCCCCTCACGGCGACACGTTTTCGCGCGACGCAGACAGAGCTCCAGGCCGATGCGAGTCGCGTGACGTTCATCGCGGTCTCGGTCGATCCAGATCGCGACACACCGAAGGCCGTGCAGGATTTCTCCGCCGCGCACGGGCTCGCCTCGAATTGGCACTACCTCGTTGGTGGACGCGCACAGCTTTCGCCGGTCTGGGCCGCATACGGGATCGGCGTACAGGCCGGGAGCAGCACCGTGACACACAACGACGCCGTGTACCTCATCGACGCGCGCGGGCGCGAGCGCGTGCTGCTGCACTCTGAGGGTCTCGCGGCGGATCTGACCAACGATCTACGAGCGCTGCTGAAGAGCTAACCGATGATCTACGACGGTCCCGCTACGCGGGACTCCTGTACAGCACTGGGCTCGCCTTCGGCTTACCCAATGATGTAGATGGTCGTGAAGAGGCCGATCCAGACCACGTCGACGAAGTGCCAGTAGATCGACGCGGCCTCGACGGCGAGGTGGCGCCGCGCGGTGAACTGACCCTTCAGCGTCCGGTAGAACACGATCGTGTTGAAGATCACGCCGCCGGTCACGTGCGCGCCGTGGAATCCGGTCAGCGTGAAGAAGACGCCGGCGAAGATCCCGTCGCGCGGTAGGAAACCGAGCCTCGTGTACTCGTAGCCCTGTCCCACGAGGAACATCACACCGAGGACGATCGTCGGGATGAGCCAGTTGCGGAGAGCGCGGCGATCGCCGACCTTGATGGCGTTGACGGCGAGCTGCATGGTGACGCTCGAAACGAGCAGCTCGATCGTGTTGAGGGTCGGTAGGCCGATGCCCAGGATCGGGTCGACCTGCCACGTCGGCTTCTCTCCGAAGACGGGCTCCCACTCCGGGATGCGAGCGCGGAGGAAGAAGTACGTGGTGAAGAGCGCGCCGAAGAAGAACGCTTCGCTCGAGATGAATAGGATGACCGCCCACATGCCCGCGGAGAAACGCGAGGGCTGCGCCTCGAGGCCGGTCTCGTTCGGCGGAAGACGATCGGCCGGGTCCGCGCGGCGGCCGCGCACGACCGTCCGGTCCAAGGGCGTGGTCCTCATCGCCTAGTGGTGTGCCCCGTCAGTAGGCTCGGGAGCCGTCGTGTAGGCGCGCGCATCATCGATGAGCCAGGTCGCGATGCCGATCACCATGATGACGGCGCCGAGCACGAGAAAGACGGGGCCGAGCAGGACGCCGAACGCGAGCAGCATCACGCCGAACCCGAGGATCGGCGGCGAGAAACTCGGTTGGGGAACATGGATCGGGTGGTCGTCGCCGTTATGCGATGACATCGCGACGCAGACTAGCGCCGCGATTGGCGCGTGTCGAAATCTCGCCCTAGTCTTTCGTCGATGCCGATGGGTCCCTGGCCGCTCGACCCGCGCGGGCCGCTGGCCGAATCGATCAGCGTCGTCTACTGGATCCTGTTCGCCTGCGCGGTGGTCGTGCTCGCGATCGTGGTCGGCGCGCTCACGTACTCGGGCATCAAGTTCCGCGACCGGCCCGGCCGCGTGGCGCAGCAGATCCACGGATCGAACACCCTGGAGGTCGTGTGGACGGTCGTTCCGACGCTCATGGTCATCTCGTTCACCGTGCTCTCATGGAACCGGCTCAACTTCATCAACGACGTGAACTCGAACGTGGCGATGACCGTGAAGGTCGAGGGCCGGCAGTGGGCTTGGGGCTTCACCTATCCCGACCAGGCCATGTTCAAGCTCCCTGACGGGACGCTGCTGCAATCCGGAGAGCAGCTCGACATCCCGGTCGGCCAGAAGATCAAGCTCGAGCTCACCGCGAAAGATGTCATCCACTCGTTCTGGGTACCGAACCTCGGTGGAAAGAAGGACGCCGTGCCCGGCCACACCACCACGATGTGGATACAGGCCGACCAGCCTGGGACGTACAAGGGGCAGTGCTTCGAGTTCTGCGGTGACGGCCATGCCGACATGCTCGTCACTGTCGTCGCGCATCCGCAGGCGGAGTACGCGGCTTGGGCGAAAACGGCTGTGGAGGACGCGGCGCGCGCGACCTCGCCCGAGACGAAGGCGGGCCACGACGCCTTCCTTGCAGGTCCCTGCAGCGGCTGTCACACCGTCAAGGGGACGACCGCAGCGGGCAAGGTCGGGCCGGAGCTCACGCATATCGCGAGCAAGCCGAACATCGCCGGCGTGCTGTCGCCGGTGAATCAGGAGAACCTTACGAAGTGGATCCACAACGCCCCTTCATTCAAGCCAGGGACCCTCATGCCGAAGTTCGATGGGGTCCTCCCGGACCAGCAGATCGATCAGATCGTGCAGTGGCTGCTCACCCTGAAATAGCGCGAATGGCGTGAGCGAGTCGGATCTCCCCGACTACGTCAAGGTCAACCGCGACCACTGGACCAAGAACAACGCTGCATACACCGATGGGCGCGCCGAGCACGCCTGGAACGAGCAGGAGATCAGCTGGGGTGTCTGGAACACACCCGAGAGCGAGGTCAATGTCCTTCCCGACGTCCGCGGCAAGGACGTGGTCGAGCTCGGCTGCGGCACGGCGTACGTCTCCGCCTGGTTGAAACGGCGCGGGGCGCGGCGGGTCGTCGGCGTCGGCATCACGCCGGCGCAGCTCGACTCGGCGCGGAGGCTGAACACGAAGTACGGTCTGGGTCTCGAGCTCGTTGAGGCAAATGCTGAGGCGACCGGCCTACCCGCCGCATCGTTCGATCTCGCGATCTCCGAGTACGGCGCCTCGATCTGGTGCGATCCCTACAAGTGGATCCCGGAGGCGGCGCGGCTGCTCCGACCGAACGGGGAGCTGGTGTTCCTCCGCAACTCGACGCTCTCCATCCTCTGCATGCCCGATCACGGCAAGGTCCAGGAGCGCTTGCAGCGGCCCCAGCTGGGCCTGAACCGCCTCGACTGGCCCGACGACCCCGAGACCGAGTTCCAGCTCGCAGCTGGCGATCTCATTCGCCTCTTGCGTAAGTCGGGGTTCGAGTTGCTCGACATGGTCGAGATATTCGCGAAGGCCGACGCCGTCAACCATCCCTTCTACGGCGAGTACATGTCGGTGGAGTGGGCGCAGAAGTGGCCGTCCGAGGAGATGTGGCGCGCGCGAAAGCGAAGCTAGAGCGAAGGCTGATTCGAGCGTCGTCGCCGCTGCGACGTTCG
>VBGU01000194.1 GCA_005881085.1 Chloroflexota bacterium
CGGCGCGCATCGTTCCCTTCGCGCGCGCCGCGCGGACGACGAGCGCCGCCTCCAGGAGGTCGCTGTATCCGCCGTTCGTGCATGATCCGATGAACGCCTTGTCGAAGGTGATCCGCTCGCGCGCGATCTCCGTCGCCGGGAATGCGTTCGCGGGACTGAACGGCTTGGCGATGAGCGGCACGACCTCGGAGAGATCGAGCGTTTCGTCGATCTCGTAGACCGCGTCCCCGCCCGGCGCGAATCGCGGGTAGGGAAACTCGGTCGCGCCTTTCTCGCGGTACCACGCGTACGTGAGGTCGTCGGGCGCGAAGATCCCGTTCAGCGCCTCGCCCTCGGCCATCATGTTCGCGATCGTGTTGCGGTAGCTCATGGGGAGCTGCATGTGGGCATCGACGAACTCGACGCTCATGCCCTGCGCCTGCTTTTGGCCCCAGCGCGCGAGCAGCGCGAGCACGACGTCCTTGCCGCTCACCCAGGGCTGGAGCTTTCCCGTGAACACCACGCGGCGCTGCTTCGCGACGGTGAAGTAGACGTAGCCCGTCGCCCAGCCGAAGCCAAGCGTGGTCGAGCCCACGCCGTACCCGAGCGCGCCGTACGCGCCGTACGCGCGGCTGTGCGAATCGGCGCCCGGTATGAGCGCGCCGGGAAGGACGAGCTTCTGCTCGGGGAAGTAGAAGTGGAAGATCCCGTCGCCCGGGGTCGCGTAGTGCGGCTTCCCGATGCCATGCCGCTCCGCGAACTCGCGGCCAATACCGGTCTGCTTGTCGTCGGCATCGCGATGGTTGAAGACGAAGTGGTCGTTCGCGATCGCGATCTGGCGCGGCCGGATCGTGTCGCCGCTGGTGATCTCGTTGAAGGTATGGATCGAGAACGGCGCGGTCCCATCCGAGGCGGGCAGAAGATCGGCGTAGACGCGAAGCGTCGCGCCCGGCCGGACCTCGGCGTCTTTGTCGACGCGGTGCGCCCAGAGGATCTGCTCGGTGGAGGTGAGGCCTCGCGCCGCCGCCGCGTCAGGCCACTTCACGTCGGGCGCACGACGGACGGAGTCGGGGAACTCGCGCCGTCCGATCTTGATGATCCCGCCCGAGCGGCGGATCTCCTCTTCCTGCGGCGAGAGCTCGGCAGGTTCGTAGCTCTTGCCGCGCGTCTCGTTCTTCAGCGTCCGTGTCTCGGGGTCGAACGAGAACGTGTCGCCTTCCTGCGCCTCCTCGACGGCCAGGCGGCTCTGGATCACGGTGAGGCCGAGGTTCAACGCATTGCGTCGGAAGATGTCGCCCATCGCCGCCCCGCAGACGATGACCATCTCGAGTCCGGCTTCGTCGGCGACGCCCTTGAGGCCGGCGGGACTCATCTCGCGCGAGCTTCCGATGGCGAAGCGGTCGCCCGCGATGACGAACGTCTCGCCCCGGTGCACGCGCTCGCGGAAGTTCGGCATGAGATAGCGGAAGGAGCCCGCTTTCCAGCGCGCATCGAGGGTGTCGAGGCTCTCCGACACGCAGTCATCGGCCGGCGTGATCTGGTCAGTGTCGATGGCGTCGAGCTTCTTTCCCGGGACTTTGGGATCCCAGAAGATAAGCGCCTTGCCGCGGATGACCTTGCGTTCGGCGGCGTTCCGCGGTCCCTCGGCCGGTGACTCGTCGACGTGGGCACCCGGGATGATGCGCGCTCCCTCGATCGCCTGCATGCCTCAATGGTGTCACGCCCGTTTGTGACACCATGCAGCACCGATGTGCTGCGTACTGGCGCTCCTCGCGTTCCTCGGCCCGCGCCTCGTCATCTTCCTGTTGTGGCTCTTCACGACCTACCTCAGCCGCGCGTTCGACGGATTGCTGCTTCCGTTACTTGGCTTCCTGTTCCTGCCGTGGACGACGATCGCCTGGGCGATCGCACAAAACGAGCTCGGCGGAACGAACGGCATCGGTCTGCTCGTCATCGTGCTCGGCCTCCTCGCGGACATCGGAGTGCTCGGTGGGGGAGCCCGAGGGCGCCGCTAAAGCCGAAGCACCCAGTTCTGGCCGACCAGGGCCTTTCCGAATGAACGATGGCGCTCGCTTTCGACGAGCTCAAACCCCGCGCGCTCGTAGATGCGACGCGCCGCGACGAGGACGTCGTTCGTCCAGAGGGTGAGCTCGCGATATCCCGCTGCGCGCGCGAAACGGATGCACTCGTCGACGAGTCGCGAGCCAACGCCGAGGCCGCGCGCCTGCGGCTCGACGAGCAGGAGGCGAAGTTTCGCGACGGTCTTGGACCTCCTGACGCAGAACACGCAGCCGACACGCTCCCCGTCGACTTCGGCGATCCAACAGCGCTCGCGCTTGGGGTCGAGGTGGGTGATGAACCTCGCGACGATGTCCGCGACGAGCGCCTCGAACGTTTCGTCCCACCCGTACTCCTGCCAGTACAGCGCGCCGTGCCGCTCGACGACCCATCCCATGTCGCCGGGCCGGTGCGAGCGAAGAGTGACCTTCGGCGTCGCGCGCGGTCCTGACTTCAGCCCTCGCTCGATCGCGCGCATCGACGCGACGAGTCGTTCCTGCTCGGCCGCAGGGATTTTTTCGAGCATCACGCCGATCTGGTCGCGCGCCCTCGCCTCGAGTGGCGCGACCGCGGCCTTGCCCCGCGGGGTCAGGCGGAGGATCGACTTGCGGGCGTCGTCCCTTGCCGCCGTCCGCGCGAGGACGCCCCGTCGCGCGAAGCCGCGGAGGATCCGCGAGAGGTATCCGGCGTCGATCCCGAGATCGCGTCCCAGCTCGCTGGCCGTCGCCGATCCGCGGTGCGCCAGCTCGTAGAGGACGCGCACCTCGGTGAGCGAGAAGCGGCTCGAGAGATAGCCCTCGTCGAGCACTCCGATGCGGCTCGTGTAGAAACGGTTGAACTCGCGCACCGCGGCGACGCGCCGTGCCAGCGTGCTGCCCATGCCGACAGGATAGTTGACTCCGTCAACTATTTGCGCCGGCGCAGCACCGCCCGGTCATGCGAGAAGTGGATGCGGTCGGCGTTCAGTTCGCGCAGGCGCTGAATACTGGGGTCGGCGGGACCCGTGGCGAACGAGCGCGCGTCCTCCGCCGCCTGACCCACGATGAGCACGAGACCGTCGCCGGTGCGGACCGTCACCGACTGATGCCCGGGCGTATGGCCCGGCGTCGCGAGAACGCTGACGCCATCCACGATCTCGCGATCGCCTTCGACGGCTTCGTAGCGCGCGTTGGGGAAGTCGACCCACTCGACGATCGTGTGGCCTTCGCGTAGGGCGAGATCGAGCTCGGCCTGCTGGACGTGAATGGGCACGCCCGGGAACGCTCGGTTTTGGCCGCAGTGATCGAAGTGCAGATGACTGTTGACGATGGCCCGCACGCTGTCCGGGTCGAGCTTCGCGCCGCCGAGGGCCTCGCGTACGTCGCGGGAGCGCGGACGGTAGTTGGCCTCGATCCACTCGTTGCCCTCGCCGATCCCCGTATCGACGAGGACGATCCCATCCGGGTGCCGGATGGCGAACGCGAGAACGGGTCCGTCCTGCCCGGCGAGCGGGTGGGATGCGGGATAGGTGACGTCCGCGAGATGGAGAGGGATGACGTCGTCGGGTGTCATCGCCCCCATCGTGCCTCTTTCGCTACAGAAGGCCTTGAAAGACTGCCCTGCGGGCATCTCACAGCGTGCTCAGACGTTACGTTCTACCGACATGCCCTCATCTCGGCGTAGTTCCACGCTCAACGTCTGGTTTGCCCTCGGCATCGTCTACGTCGTCTGGGGCTCGACGTACCTCGCGATCGCGATCGCCGTCCAGACACTCCCACCGCTTCTCTACGCCGGGCTCCGCTTCCTCATCGCAGGAGTCCTTCTCTCCGCGTGGCTGGCTTTCCGAGGCGTCGATCTCCGCATCTCGCGGCGAGAGCTCGCGGGTGCTGCGGTGGTGGGGATCCTCTTGCTCTCCGTCGCCAACGGTTTGGTGGTCCTTGCCGAACGCACCGTTCCCTCGGGGTTGGCGGCGCTCATTGTCGCGTCGATCCCGCTCTGGATCGTGATCTACCGGATGATCGCGGGAGAGCGCGTCGGGCGCGACCTGCTCGCCGGCGTGTTGCTGGGGCTCGTCGGCGTCGCGATCCTCGTCGTGCCGGGTGGCCTCAACGGAACGATCGATCCGGTTGGGACGCTGATGCTGTTCGGCGCGACGCTCTCCTGGGCGCTTGGGACGTTCCTCTCGCCGCGCCTGGAGACTCCGCGCAACGCCCTCGTCTCGACGGCCTACCAGATGGTCGCCGGAGGCGTGGCGCTGCTCGTCGTGGGTCTCGGCCAGGGCGAGCTCGCGCACCTCGATCCCGGAACCTTCTCGGTGCGATCGCTTATCGCGTTCGCCTACCTCGTCGTCTTCGGCTCTCTCGTTGCCTTCAGCGCGTACACGTGGCTTTTGCAGAACGCGTCGGTGTCGCTCGTGTCGACCTATGCGTTCGTGAATCCGGTCGTCGCGGTCGTGCTGGGAACGCTCGTCCTCGCCGAGCCGATGACGGCGACGATCGTGATCGGCGCCGCGATCATCGTCGTCGCGGTGGCGTTCATCATCTTCCGGCAGAACGCGGCGCGACGGGCGGACCGCATGGCGCCAATCGCCGAGGCCGCGGACTAACCGACACGCACCCGCGGCACCAGTGGACCACTCGTGCGTTATACCCACCGAGATGCGTGAGCTGCGGATTGCGATCTTCGGACTGATCCTCCTAGGGATCGTGTCGGTTCGTGCCGATACATGGCCCTGGCCATCGGTCGGCGCGCAAGCGCGGCACAGCACCGGGATCATTCTTCTTGGCCCGATCGACTACAACGCGAGGGTCGGACCGTTTCCGGATTCGCTGCGAAAAGCGTGGAACGACGCCTACACGCTGGCGGACCGCCCGTGGATGGACCTGACAACCGACGAGGTCGTGGTGTCGGCCGCGACGGCGAATGGCGCCGAGATAGCGCGGCGATGGGTGCAGTCGGGGCTGCGGGTCGCATCGCCAAAGCCTGGTGGCCCGTTCACGATTGATCTGCCCCGGCCAGAGGTCGCCGTTCGGATCGAATCGGTCCAGCATTCGATCCTGGGGCTTCAACGAATCATGGACGGCGTGACCGATCTCGCTCGCGACGGGGTCCCGGGCGCCGATCGCATCTACAGTGCTGGTCCCGATCCCGAGCACGACCGCGTCATCATCGTGACGGACCGGCTCAACGATCAGCTGCTGGAGGCGATCGCCGCACGCTTCGGTATTGACGTGATCGCCGTCCGCGTCGATCCGAGGGAGACGCCGGCGCACCTGCTCTAAGTCGCCAGCCCGCGTAGCTCCTCCTCGTTCAGCAGGCGATCGCTCGCTTTCGCGTCCGCCAAGATCCGGTCGATCCGCTCGCGGGTCGCTTCGATGCCGCGTGACTCGAGCCAGTACACGACGTTCGACTCGCCGCTCATCGGACCCACCTCGATCCGCTGCTCGCGGCCGAGCACTGATGCCGGAACCGCGCTGTACACGCGATCGGCGAGGGCGCGGTCCCTCTTGCGGAGCGCTTTGATCACGGCTGCGGCGTGCACGCCGGGCCGGTGCGGAACGCGTCCGCGCCCATCGCGGGGTAGTTCGGCGGGATCGGTATGCCGCAGTGCTCGGCCACGAGGGCGGTGTACTCGACGAGCGGCTTGAGGTCGCGGTCGATGAGCCCCCAGAGCTGCAGGTTCACGAGGAGCTGGTCCATCGACGAGTTGCCGACTCGCTCGCCGATGCCGAGGGCGCAGCCATGCACGCGGTCCGCGAGCGCGGTCGCGGTCAGCGCGTTGATCGTGCCAAGACCGCGGTCGTTGTGGCCGTGATAGTCGATCTTCACGGGGCGGCCGTGGACGATCTCGTCGCGCACGAACGTGAGGAGATTGCGCACGCCCTCCGGTGTCGCGTGGCCGACCGTGTCCGAGACGCAGATGCGCTTCGCACCGGCCGCGATCGCGGTCTCGTACAACGTCTGGAGGGTCTCGGGATCGGCGCGCGTCGTGTCCTCGGTGACGAACATGACGGGCAACCCGGCC
>VBGU01000195.1 GCA_005881085.1 Chloroflexota bacterium
CCTTCATCGACCTCGCGATCGTCGGGACCGATGAGCTGATCGCGGCGGGCCTCGGCGACGCTCTGCGCCGCTCGGGCATCGCCGTGGTCGGAGCATCGCGGGATGCGTCGAAGATCGAATGGTCGAAATCGTTCGCGAAGGAGCTCATGGCCGAGGCCGGCATCCCCACGGCGAGATCGGAATCGTTCGCCGACGCCGCCGCGGCGAAAGAGGGGCTTCTCCGCTGGGATGCGCCGGTGGTCGTGAAGGCCGACGGCCTCGCCCTCGGCAAGGGCGTGACGATCGCGCGGACGCTCGAGGAGGCGGTGGAGGCCCTCGCAACGCCGCCCGCGAACAGCGGGCGGGTCCTTCTTGAGGAAGTCCTTGAGGGAGAGGAAGTCTCGCTGCAGGCGCTCGTCGATGGCGAGACCGTCGTCGCACTGCCCCCCGCCCGCGACTTCAAACGCGCCCGCGATGGTGACACCGGCCCGAACACCGGCGGCATGGGCGCGTTCTCACCGACGGCGGTGCTTCCCGATGACCAGGCGCAGGCCCTCGCCGACGAGACGATCGTGCCGATAGCGGCGGCGCTCAAAAAGCGTGGGATGCCGTACCGCGGCGTCCTGTACGCGGGGCTCATGAAGACCGCGGACGGCTGGAAGGTGCTCGAGTACAACGCACGCTTCGGCGATCCCGAGGCCGAGGTGATGCTTCCGCGAATCGAAGGAGACTTCGCCAAGCTTCTCTTCGCACTGGGCGAAGGTCGCCTCGCCGAGTACGTCGCCGCGGAGCCGATCCGGTTCAGCAAGCGCGCGTACGTCGACGTCGTGCTCTGTGCGGAGAACTACCCCGGGACGCCGAAGATCGGAATGGCCGTCGAGGGACTCGATCGCCTGCCTGCGGACGTGCTCGCCTTCCACGGAGCGACAAAACGCGGCCCGGGCGGGGACGTTCTCGTCAGCGGCGGTCGCGTGATCCACATGGTCGGGAGCGGCGACACCATCGCCGATGCGCGCGAGCGCGCGTACGCCGGAGCGGAGCACGTGAGCTTCGAGGGCAAGTTCTATCGTTCGGACATCGCGCAGCAGGAGGTGGCGGTCGCTTGACGACAGCAAAGGTCGCGATCGTCATGGGCTCCACGTCCGACCAGACGACGATGCGCTTTGCCTCTGAGACCCTAGAGAGCCTCGGCGTGGAGAGCGAGACGCGGGTCCTCTCTGCGCACCGCACCCCCGAGGCGCTCCGCGACTGGGTCGATGGGCTCGAAGGACGTGGCGTCCGCATCGTGATCTGCGGCGCCGGCGGCGCGGCGCACCTCGCCGGTGCGGTCGCGGCGCTCACCACGCTTCCGGTGATCGGCGTGCCGCTCGTCGCGCCGAACGCGATCGCCGGTGGGCTCGACGCGCTCCTTTCGACCGTCCAGATGCCGCGCGGAATCCCGGTTGCGACGGTCGCGATGGGCGAGCCCGGCGCCGCGAACGCCGGGATCCTCGCAGCCGAAATACTCGCGATCGGCGATGAGCTCCTGGCCACACGCCTCAAAGAGATGCGCGAGCGCAATGCGGCAAAGGTGCTGGCGGGATGATCGGAGCAAACGGACAGGCCGCGGGTGGCACCGGCGAGCGGGTTCGCGTCAACACGCGACGGCCCGCGACGCGCGCGGAGCGGACCGGTAGGCGAGCGCACGGCCCCGAGCCGGGGACAGGACCCGCGGCGCCACCCGCGGCGCAAACGCAATGACGATCACCAATCGTTTCGACACGATCTCGCCTTTGGATTCCCGCTTCTATGGAGGCGACCCCGCTGTCTATAAGGCGTTGCATCCCTATCTGTCGGCCGCCGCCGCAATCAAATACATGGCGCGTGTCGAGGGCGCCCTCGCCCTTGCGCTCGCGGATGTCGGGATCACGGACAAGACGACCGCGAACGCGATCGCGAGCGCCGCCGACCGCATCACCGCGCAGGAGGTGGCCGAGGAGGAGGCGCGCACCCGGCACGACGTGCGGGCGCTCGTCAACGTCATCCGCGCGCACGTGCCCGACGGGGCAAAGCGATTCGTGCATCTCGGCGCGACGAGCTACGACATCGTCGACACGGCGAACGCGCTCCGCTACCGCGAGTGCATCGACCGCGTGGTCGTGCCGACCCTTGCCGTGCTCATCGCCAAATGCATCTCCATCGCCGAGGCGGAGGCCGACACGGCCCAGATCGGCCGCACGCACGGCCGTCATGCCGAGCCGGTGACGTTCGGGTTCGCGATGGCCGAGTACGTCTCGCGTCTGGGCGACCGGCTCGAGCTACTCCGCCTGTCGGCGCGGCGCCTTCCGGGAAAACTCTCCGGCGCGGTCGGCGCGTACAACGCGCTCGCGCTCTTGGCCTCGGATCCGCGCGCGCTCGAGCGCCGCTTCCTTGGAAGCCTGCAGCTCCATGCCGCTCCCGTGTCCACGCAGATCGTGCCGCCGGAAGGCTGGACCGATCTTGCGCACGCCTGTGTCAGCGCGCTCGGCGTGATGGCGAACCTCGCGGACGACATGCGGCAGCTGCAACGGAGCGAGATCGGGGAGGTCGCCGAATCCTTCGCCGCGGAACAGGTCGGATCGTCGACCATGCCGCACAAGCGCAATCCGGTCTCCTTCGAGAACGTGAAGTCCATCTGGAAGGCGATCGCGCCGCGGATGCTCACGACCTACATGGACCAGATCAGCGAGCACCAGCGCGATCTCACGAATTCTGCGTCGCAGCGCTTCCTCGGCGAGATTCTTGCCGCTACGACGTACGCGGCGGGCCGACTCGCGTCGTCGCTCGACGGCATGCGCGTCGACCGCGATCGCCTCAAGGCGAACCTCGCGATGTCGCGCGGCGCGATCGCGGCCGAGCCGCTGTACGTCCTCCTGGCCAAATACGGACACCCCGACGCGCACGAGGCGGTACGCCGGCTCACGCTCGAGGCCGAGCGTGGCTCACGCTCGCTCCTCGAGGTCGCGATGCTCGACACCGATTTTCGCGACTTGTTGAAGAAGTTCACGCCCGAAGAGCGGCGGATCCTCGAGCGTCCTGAGGACTACTACGGTCTCGCCCCGCAGGTCGCACGCGACATCGCGTCGGCGTGGCGCGAGCGCCTCAAGGGCATCCTCCCGGAATGAGCGTCCTCCTCGAATCGCGGGTCGAGGGCGCCAGCCTCTTCCGCCGCGGCAAGGTACGCGACGTCTACGAGGCCGGCGGCGACAAGCTGGTCATCGTCGCGAGCGATCGACTCTCCGCGTTCGACGCCGTCTTGCCCACGCCGATACCCGACAAGGGCCGCGTCCTGACGCAGCTTTCCAACTTCTGGTTCCGCAAGACCGAGAAGATCGTGCCGAACCATCTCGTCTCCACCGACCTGCGGCGTTTTCCAAAGGCTTTCCGTGAGTCGCGGTCGCTTGCCGGCCGCGCCGTGCTCGTGCAGCACTGCGACCGCATCGACATCGAGTGCGTCGCTCGCGGATACATCTCCGGTTCGGCCTGGACGGAGTACAAGGCGCTGGGCACGGTGGCCGGCGAGGAGCTACCGAAGGCGCTCATCGAATCGGAGCAGCTCGCCGAACCGATATTCACGCCGGCCACGAAGGCCGAGTCGGGCCACGACCAGAACATCAGCCGCGCGCAGCTCGCCGGAATGATCGGCACCGAGCTCGCGCGTGAGCTCGAGCGGCTCACGCTCGCGCTTTACGGTTTCGCGCACGACTACGCGGCAGCGAAGGGGCTCATCCTCGCCGACACGAAATTCGAATTTGGGATGTTCGACGGCCACATCACGCTCATCGACGAGATCCTGACCCCGGACTCCTCGCGCTACTGGGACGCCGAGGTGTACAAGCCTGGAAGCTCGCCGGCTTCGTTCGACAAGCAGTACGTGCGCGACTTCCTCGTGCAGAGCGGCTGGAACAAGGAGCCTCCGGCACCAGCATTGCCGCCGGACGTTGTGAAAGGCACGAGCGAGCGTTACCGCGAGGCATACAAGCGGATCGTCGGGAAGGAGCTCTCATGAGATTCGTCGCGCGCGTGCTCGTGCGGCCGAAGGCCGAGGTCCGCGACCCGCAGGGCGAGGCCGTCCTCGCGGCGCTGCGTTCGCTCGGGCATGACGTGGCCGAGGTGCGTACCGGCAAGGAGATCGTCGTCACATTCGAGGCTCAGGAGGAGAATGCCGCGCGCCAGACCGCGGAGCGGATGGGCGATCAGCTGCTGGCGAACCCGGTGATCGAGAGCTACTCGGTCGAGATCGATCGCGACATCGCTAGGGCGAGGTGAGGTGCATTTCGGCGAGCTCGCGGTCGCTGAAGACGCTTGGACACACCGGATCGATCCCCGGCGTAACGGTGCAGGTCATCGGCGAGTACATCAGCCCGACGCTCGAGAAGCCGGTCGGCGTGTCCGACCAGTGCCCGTCCGTCGTGCCCGGTCCGTAGCAGCACCAGATGTGCCCCAGCTCGTGGAGGGTCGTCACAAGGAGCTCCGCGACCGAGAGCCGGCGCGAGCCCTCCATCGTGTGGACGGCGATCGTCCGCGAGACGACCCTCCCGCCGAGCTTGTGCTGGGTGAGCGCGGACGTACCTCCGGTTCCGTCCAGCTCGACGTCGATGTCGCCATCGGTCCGGAGCGCGAGCTTTCCGCGGCCGCCGGTCGCCGTCGCCCACGCCGTGGGTAAGGCACCCGCGAGCGAGTCGCGCAATTCAGGTAGCCGCGCTTTCTCCTGGGCGTCGCCGTTCTCGCCAATGAATAGGTGGACGCTGAGGAACGTCGCCGAGATCAGCGGCACGATGGTCGGGCCGGGACGCAGGCTGGCGATCACGCCGCAGGACGACGAAAAGATGAGCATGAGCGCGAACGCGGCGGCCTTCACCACTCGAAATTACTTCCCACCTCGCCGCGGCCGTGCATCAAACTGGTGGTGATGAGCCGCGTCGCGATCCTGCGCTATCCCGGGACCTGGAGCGAGCGCGACTTCGCGTACGCGCTCTCACTCGTCGAGGGCGTCGAGTCGGAGATCCAGTGGCACGAGGACGCGGACCTGCGCGGGTTCGACGCCGCGATCGTTCCCGGCGGCTTCAGTTATGGCGATTACCTCCGCGCCGGCGCGATCGCGAAGCTCTCGCCCGGAACGAAGGAGCTGCGCCGCTTCGCGGCCGAAGGCGGCGCGATCCTCGGAAGCTGCAACGGCTTTCAGATCCTCTGCGAGGCCGGTCTGCTCCCCGGCGCGCTGATCCGCAACGCCGACCTTGCGTATCGCTGCGACTGGGTGCGCATCCGCGCGGAGAGCGACCAGACCCCGTTCACGAGCGGACTGCGCGGTGCGGTGTTGCGCATGCCGATCGGCAACGGCGAGGGCTGCTGGGTGGCCGACCCTGAGACGCACGCGCGCGTCGAAGCGACCGGCCGGGTGATCTTCCGCTACGTGGATGAGCGGGGCGTGGTGACACCCGACGCGAATCCCAACGGGTCGCTCGCGAATATCGCCGGGGTAGCAAGCGACGACGGCAACGTGGTGGGGCTCATGCCGCACCCCGAGCGCTGCGTGGAAGCGCTTGTGGGGGGTACGGACGGGTATCGGATGCTGGCAAACCTCGCCGGAGCGCGCCACGGCACGTCTTCTGCCTTATATAGGTAACAGTGCTGCGCACCTTATACAGCCGTCACTCGCTCGCGACCGCGCACTGCGGTGCGCGTCGACTCGCTCGCTAGGCTGTAGCTATGGACCTCTTCGAAAAGCAGGCCCAGCTGCAAAGTCTGTTTCAGACCTCGCCGGTCGACGCGGCCTACGCGCAGGGAACGGTCACCGGCAGGCGCATCGCGGGCACCTACCAGGACCTCGATATCGCCCTTCTTCTGCTTCAGCGCGTGAACGCGAGCGAGTTCTTCGACTATCAGGTGTACTTCGTGAGCGAGCTCTCGAAGACGCTAGAGATCGAAGGACTAGACGTGGTGATCCTCAACCAGGCATCCCTCCTCCAGCGCGCGCAGATCATCCGAAGCTGGAGCCTGCTCTTCCAGCGCGATCAGAAGCGGCGCGTGCACTTCGAGGCGCGCTCGGTCATGGACTACCTCGAGTTCAAGAAGTACGACGACGTGCAGTCGAAGGCACTTGCCGA
>VBGU01000196.1:0-7093 GCA_005881085.1 Chloroflexota bacterium
GTGCCCTACGTACAACGACCTCTACACGAAGGAGTGGTACGAGGGCGCGGATCTTCCCGAGAAGCGCTCGCGTCTCTACAAGCTCGAGGACAAGGGCTACGACGGAAAGGTGCAGGACTCAAACGACGCGCAGGAGATCGTCGCCAAGAAGGCGGCGGCCGTCGCGCGGAGCTACGAGACCGACCCTATCCCGATCGGCATCTACTACCAAGTCGAGCTTCCGACATATGAGGACGCTGTCGGTCAGCGCATCCCGGCCCTGGCCGAAAAGCCGCTCGTCGAGCAGGACGTCTTCCACCGCGACGTGACTCCGCTCCTCGAGGCGATGCGCTAGCTCGACCTCGCGCCGGAGCGCCGCGCGGCGAACGATATGCTCCGTGACTCCGTGGGCGCGATCGAGCTCCGAGATGTGCGACGTCTCTTTCGGACGACGACCGGGACGCTGCGTCGACATGCGAAGGAGATAGTCGCCCTCGATGGCCTCTCTCTTGAGGTCGGCGAGGGAGAGCTCTTCGGGATCCTCGGGCCCAATGGCGCCGGCAAGACCACGACGATCAAAGTGCTCACCACGCTCCTCATCCCCACGTCGGGCACGGCGAGCGTCCTGGGGCTCGACGTCGTTCGCGACGCGAAGGAGGTTCGCCGCAAGATCGGCTTCGTCTTCGGCGGCGAGCGCGGTCTCTACTACCGCCTCTCCGGTCGAGACAACCTCCGCTACTTCGCCGAGCTTTACGCGGTGCCGCCGCGCGAGATTCCCCCGCGCGTGGAGGAGCTGCTCGAGCTCGTCGGGCTGCGCGACCGCGGCGACGAACGGGTCGAGGGCTACTCGCGCGGCATGAAGCAGCGACTGCATCTCGCGCGCACGCTTCTGCACCGGCCGCGAGTGCTCTTCCTCGACGAGCCGACGATCGGCCTCGACCCGATCGGGGCGCGCGAGCTGCGCCGCATCGTGAGCCAGCTCCACGAGGGCGGGGCGACGATTGTCCTCACGACGCACTACCTCTTCGAGGCCGACGAGCTTTGCGACCGGATCGCCGTGATCGACAAGGGGCGAGTTGTCGCGCTCGGCACCCCCGACGACCTGAAGGCGAACGTCAGCGATCTCAGCGTGGTCGAGCTCGAGGTCTTCGGGATCGACGCCTCGACGGTCGAGCGGCTGCGCGCACTTGAGTTCGTCGACTCGGTCGTCGTCGAGCAGCGCGAGCTGCGTCAGGTGCTGCGTATACAGACCCGCATCGCCGAACGCGCCGTGGCCCCGCTCATCGCCGCGGTCGCCGCGGGTCAGGTCGGTCGGGTGGCCGTGCGCGAAGCGACGCTCGAAGACGCCTACGTCAGGCTCGTCGGACGGGTCGAGTGACGGCCGCGTTGCGCCTCGCCCGCCAATCGGCGTGGGTCAACTTCCAGGAGGTAGCGGTCAACGGCTTTCTGCTGTTCGCCGTCGTCTGGCAGCCGCTCTTCGTCGGTGTGACCACGATGTACATGCTTCGCCACCGCGCCGACTTCGATCCGATGTACGTCGTCGTCGGGACCGCGCTCAGCGGGATCTGGTCAACGCTGCTGTTCGCGGGAAGCGGAGCTATCAGCCACGAGCGTTGGACGGGCACACTCGAGCTTCTTGCGGCGTCGCCGGCGTCGTTCTTTGTGGTGATCGGCGGCAAGCTGGCCGGAACGACGATCTTCTCGCTTGGTTCGCTCGTGCTCGCGTTCGGGATCGGCACGGTGCTCTTCGGGTATCCAGTCAAGATCGCGGAACCTGGGTGGCTCGCCGTGTCGCTCCTCTTGGCGGTCGTCGCGTTGTGGGCAACGGGAATGTTCTTCGCGCCGCTTGCGATCCTCTGGCGTACCGTCGGCCGATTTCTGCTCGTGCTCGAATACCCCGTCTTCGCTCTGTCCGGATTCCTGTTCCCGGTGCTGCTCCTGCCGAACTGGATCGTCCCCATCACCAACCTGCTCCCGCCTTACTGGGCGGCGGTCGCGATGCACGGCGCAGCCAGCGGAGACCTCGACCTCTCCGGCCTGCTCCGGGCATGGTTCTTTCTCTTATTGACCGGCGGTGTCCTGCTTGTGATCGCGAGCCGGCTGTTCGTTGAGGTGCTGACGCGCGCTCGTCGCGCGGGCACGCTCGCACTTTCGTAGTGCGTCTCTTCACGGTCACGGCCTTTTACAGCTTCCGCGCGCTGTTCCGTTGGCTCTCGCCGATGCCGTACCTCTGCTTCCGCGCGCTCTTCCCCCTCGCGCAGCTCGGCTTCTTCGCGCTTATCGGAACGTACGGTGGGGGTCAGCCACTTTCGTTCTATCTCGTGGGCAACGCGATCGGCACCGCGACGCTCACCGCATTCGGCGTGTCGCAGGCGGTCGCCGACGAGCGACAGCAGGGCACGCTTTCGTACCTGCTCGCTGCGCCGGCGCCGCGCGTTCCGATCTTCTTTGGCCGCGCGGCGCTCCACGTCGCCGACGGCATGATCAACATGATCGCGGCGCTGGCGATCGCGGTCATGGTGTTCGGTCTTCGCGTCCCGGTTGACGGCATCGTCGGCGTTGTCGTCGCGATGCTCGTCGCCACGATCGCGATTTGCGGCGTCGGGCTTCTTCTCGGCGCGGTCGCCTACATCGTTCTCGACACGGCGGTCCTCGCGAACTTCGCGATGTTCATCATCCTTCTGCTGAGCGGGGCCAATGTCCCGCTCGCGGAGCTGCCCGGCGTCGTCGCGGCGATCGCGCAAGGCATCCCCCTCACACGGAGCGTCGCGGCCGCCAGGCTTTACGTCGGCGGCGCATCATTCGACGCCGGCATCGGGCTGCTGCTCGGCGATCTCGCCCTCGGCGCGTTTCAACTGGCTCGAAACACGAGCCCGACGTGAGGGCCGTCTCGAGGGCGTGTAACTGCCCCGTCGAACCCATGAGGCGCGCCGAGTCTGAAACCCAGCCGACCCCGATTCGCGCGTGTCGAGTGGCTACATTCCGGTACGTGGAAGGTCCGGCGATCGAACCCAGCGCGCAGCGGCAGGCGGAAGCGGTTTTGCCACGGTCGCCGTCATACGAGCTCGTCACTGCCTTTGTCGTCAGCCTCATTCCGCACGCGGCGGCTCTCTTCGTCGGCGGCTACGGCCAGATCATCACGAACGCGCCTCTTGCGGTCGTCATCACGATCGTTGACGCCGTCGCGGTCGCCGTCGCGTACCTGCAGTTTCGAGACGACTCGCACGCGAGCCGCTCGTCGCACTGGCTCGTGTGGGCGACGATCGCGGTCGGCGCGGTGTGGCTCATCTACGCCGTGTTCGTCGGCATGATCCTTGTTCTCGGCCGGGTCTTCTGCATCAGCCAGGACTGTCGCGGCCCGATCCGCTGAGCGGTGCGGAGCTCATGCAGAGCTCGTGCGCGCCGTCCGCTCGGGTGCGTTCGTAGAAGAAGAGCAGCCCGTCCCTGAAGACGACGCTCTCGACATAGCGGACCGTGCCCGGTCCGCCCGCCGCGCCGATCGCGGGTCCTGATCCGATCCGCTCCCACGTCCGTAGGTCCGGACTTCGCGCGATCCCGCAGCGCTCTTCGTAGTTCTCGCTGATGTGCGACGCTCCGTCGTAGAGGCCGACCCATCCATCGCCACTGCGGAACGCGGTCGTGAGGCGAGCGGTGGCCTTATCCCAGCCCTTAGTCGTGGCCGCGAAGACTTTCCCCTCCCACTTCCAGCGCACGCCGTCGACGCTCGTCGCGAGCCCGGTCTCTGACTTGACGGCCCCGGTCGAGAGCGCGTCCCCACTCCCGTGCAGCTTTCGCTCGTCGCCGTGAGGGCGTTTGCCATACGAGACGAACATCCACCACTGGTCGCGATGGCGTTCGCCATATCGGCGCTGAGTACGAGCCGTCGAGCCGCTGGGTCAAATGACTCGGGCGTTCCCGCCTCGATGATGTCGATGCGCCAGCGGTCATCGAGGCCATCGACGTAGCTGACGTAGAGGCGCCAGCGACGACCGTCGCGAAGGATCGCGCAGCGCTCGATCGACTGACTGCCGAAGTCCTCGCGAGTCGCGGTCCAGATCGTTACGAAGCCCTCGCCGTCGCCGCGCGCGATCCGCAGCTCGCCGCCGCGTCGCGGGCGGGGCCAGCGCAACCGATAGACCAGGTAAACGGTGTCGCCGTCGCTAAACGCTCCGGGGGCGCCGGCCCAGTGACCCGCGCTCGGCCCGGGAGGTTCTTCGATGACGGCGGCCGCCTGTGGGGCAAAGGGCGCGTTCACGTAACGGCCAACATTAGTTGACAGCCGATGTTCCAGCGGCGTATTACCAGTCGTCATCTTGACGAGCAGACGAATAGGTGGGAGGTCTTCATGAAACTGCGCACGGCACTCGCTGCTCTCGCGATCCTCGCGCTGACCGCAGGGGCCGCATATGCCGCGGCCAAGTTCACGGTCACGGCGAGCGAGTTCGACCCAGCGAACACATTCCTCGTTCAGGCCCAGTGGTTGGATGGCATCGGCTGCCCGACAAACGCAAAGGTGTCGACTGACGGATCCACCACCACCGCGCACTACACCGATGCGGCGTGCGCAGCTGGCGACACGAGCGATAACCACAACCAGGGCCTGCTCCTCGCAAAGACCGGACCGACGGCGAACTTCGCCTCGGCCGGCGCTGACATCACGGGCGTGAAGGGCATCACGTTGACCGAGCTCGGCTACGACATCCGTAAGCCGGGCGCCGACACACGGGCTGGTGCGCGGGGCTCGCATTGCGGAGCCGGAGCGCCCCGATTCAACGTCACCGCATCAGACGGCGTCACCTACGACTTCATCGGCTGCAACTCAGGAGCGACTCCCGCAACGAGCGAAGTGGACGGGCAGGGCTGGATTCGACTGCGCTGGGGCGGCGGGACGATCCTCGCCTTCGCGGCGAACGGCCCAGCGGCCGGAACAGTCGTGAACATCAGCGGCAAGACCGTAACGAGCATCCAGATCGTGTTCGACGAGGGTCAGGACACTGGCCCGGACAACTTCGGTCTCGCGGTCCTCGACAACATCGACGTGAACGGCACGCTCGTCGGTCAAGGCGATAACGTGGGCAACAAGAAAGACAAGGACAAGGACAAAGACAAGGACCACGGCGACAACAATGACGATCAGGGCGAAGACGACTAGCTAGGCGCCATGAGGAGCGGCCGGCATCGGCCGCTCCTCTTCACTTCTTCCGCTTACGTGCGGTCGCAGGCTTCTTCTTCATCGGTGCCTTCTTCTCAGGCGAGATCAGAAATGCCGCTTCGGGTGTGTCGCTCACGAGCGGTCGCAGCTCGGAGAGGACCTTTGGAGTCACCTTCTTCGCGACGGTCCACAGCATGTCAGGTGTTTCGTCGGGATCGTCTTCAAGTCTTCCCCAGGGGACGTCGACCTTCTTCTTCTGGGCGACGCTGAGCTCCGTTGCGGCCTTCCGCATCGCGCCGATGCGATCGCGGAGCATCTTCACGTCGATTTCGTCGTCGAGGACCTGCTTTTTCGGATACCGGCTGAGCGCGTAGACCCATTGCGCGTTCTCGAGGATGGCGAGCGTGGCGGCGCGATCGCGCGACGTGAGTCCTGGCACGAGCGGAAGGTTAACCGGAGAGCCCGACCCACCGGCGGAGATGCTCGTGCAGCGCCACCGCGCCGACAACGGGCGTCCCGATCCGCCACTCCGCCGGATGAAGGACGAACGCCTCGCTCTGCGTACCGCCGAGCCCACCGTGGGAGCCGATCTGCTCCTCGAATGGCGCCACTTCGCCCAACCCAGGGTCGAACATGCTCACGATCACCAGATCACCGCACTCGGCCATCGCGTCGACGCGGCGCAGTCCGGCCAGGGCGGTCGGCCCGAATCGCGACAGGGGATCGATCCCATCGACGGCTCCATCCGTCAGGTCACGGGTGCCGCCGGCGCCGTGGACGATCGCGCCGCGCCCGTTGGCTCGGACCATGACCAGGCCGATCCCCGGATGGCGAACGATCCCATCGATGAGGCCCGGGTTCACTCGTTGCCCGCCCGGGCATGCCTGGGAAAGAGAGCTGCACGAGGTTCCCCGAGGCGGCGACGACGATGTCCGACGGCTTCTCGGCATCGTCAGTCGCGCCCGCGTGGCGCCGGAAGGGAGCGCTCGTGACGGTTCGGGGCATGCCGGTAATACCTGACGCCTCCGACAAGAGCGGACTGATCCTCCCCCAGTGCTCGACGTGCGCGGTCGCGCCCTGCACCTTCACATGCTCGCCCGCGAGGTCCTGCACGAGGCCCTCGAGCGACTTGCGATAGCGCTGCGCGAACATCGCGCCGGGGCTCTGCCCGTGGTCGGAGAGCACGACGAAGCGATACGGCCGCGGCGCGTCCGCGGCGGCCCTCTCGATGATCCCGATGATCTTGTCCAGCCCCGCGACGGCATCGCGCGCTTCGACCCGGTCAGGCCCGGAGTGATGGGCGATCTCGTCGTAATCGACGAAGTCCACGTAGATCGGGGAGGAGCGGCGCCACATCTCCTCGATGACGAGCGCGGTGCTGAGATGGCGCAGGAGCACGTTCGTCGCGGCTCGCGCGAGCGGATACGGAAAACCGCGCGGCTCGCTCAGCCCGCTTCGCGCCGCGGCGCGAGCTTGGACGAGCTCTTTGATGACCTCGCCGATCGAGAGCAGCGTCCACCGGACGTAGCTGTACGGACTGATGAAGAACCAGTCGAGAACGTGGCTGCGGCGGATCTCTTTTGCCGGATCGTCGAGCGTTGCAGCGGTGAGGAAGCTTCGCGCTGCATCGCCAGAGAGGAGATTGCCGATCGAGGCGCCGCTATGAGCGAGCAAGCCGTCGCCGTTCGAGACCCGCTGCATGATCTCGTGGGCATCTTTCGGGTGGTTCGACACCATGAGGCGCTGGGTCTTCTTGTCCCACCAACGAAAGCCCGGGATCCCGTCGTTGTTCCCGTGGAGGACGCCCGCCTGGCTCGCCGACGTCTGTGTCGGCAGCAGCGGCTTCCAGCGATCGAGAGTCATATCGCCCGAGCTGAGCCATCGCGCGAGGTTCGGCGTGCGGCCCGCGCGAAGGTGGTCTTCAAGGATCGGATGCGCGAGTCCATCGATCTGAATGAAGAC
>VBGU01000196.1:7201-12347 GCA_005881085.1 Chloroflexota bacterium
GCGTTCGCGACCGAAAAGATCACCGATCCCACGAGCGCGTCCTCCGGACGGTCGACGGCGATCCAGCCAACCAGTGACACAAGCCAGAACGCGAGCGCCTGCACGATGACCGTGACGATGGTCGCGACCGCGATCGAGACTTGCGAGACGTAGGCGACGAGCACCGGACGGAGGAGCGTTCTCATCGCGGCGAGAGCGAGCGCGGCGAGGAGGCCGGATGGAATGTCGCGCAGGGTGAGGCCGGGAATGATCCACGCCGTCACGACGAGCGCCAGGATGGCGATGACGAGCGTCGCGACACCGCGGCGTACGACGCCACCTCGGCCACCCGTCCATCGCGAAAGCAGATGGAGCTGGGTCGCGTAGAAGCCGATCACGCGCGCATTACGCTCGATCGGTGAGCCCGCGCCTTTGTTACCTCGGACACTCGACGGTTCTCCTCGAGATGGACGGCGTCAGCATTCTCACCGACCCGGTCCTCGTCGATCGTCTGGGCTTGCTCCACAGGCACAGCGACGCCGTCGCGCACCTACGACGCGAATATCGACGTCGTCCTCATTTCACACGCGCACCACGACCATCTGCATTTGCCCTCTCTGCGCCGTTGCCGCGGACGACTCCGGATCGTCGTACCGAGAGGCCTCGGGAGGCTCGCGAGCCGCGCCGGCCACGACGTCGTCGAGGTAGCCGCTGGCGAACGATTGGATATCGGGAGCGTCCGCATAGAAGCCATTCGCGCGGAGCACGATGGACGTCGACGACCGTTCGGTCCGAACGCCCCATCGCTGGGCTACCGGATCACCGGCTCGTCCCGCGTGTACTTCGCTGGCGATACGGACCTCTTCGCGGAAATGGCCGACCTCGCCGGGACCGTTGACGTCGCGCTCCTGCCGGTCTGGGGCTGGGGCCCCCGCCTCGGGACCGGCCACCTCGATCCTGGTCGCGCGGCAGAGGCGGTTCTTCGGATCCAGCCTCGGCTCGCGATCCCCATCCACTGGGGCACGTTCTACCCCTTCACGTTCGCACGCTTCTGGCCGCACCCGCTCGGGGATCCCCCGCGCGACTTCGCACGCGAAGCCGCGCGCATCGCGCCTGCGACGGAGGTGCGGATCCTCACGCCGGGCGAGGCGATGGAGTTAGGCCGCTAGGTTCGCGTCCGCGGTGGCCGCGGTCCGTGCCGGGGCTTCGCGGAGGAACGCGACGACCAGGACCACCACCAGGGCCGCGGCGATCCCGAAGGTGAACGTGCTCGCGGTCGCGATCGAGAAGGCACGGTGAATCGCCTCGACGATGGCGGGCACGAACGGCTCGAGCTGGGCGCGCGCGCCAGGCGGCGTCGCGGCGAGGATCGCCTGTCCGATATCCCCGACACCCGAAAGCCGACCGATCGCGGCGGTTCCGGAGCCCGCGAAGCCCGCGGCGACCTGCGGGGGGACGGACGCGGCGAGCTGCACGGGCAGCTCCTCTGCCAGCCGCGAACCGAACACCGTTCCAGCGATGGCCAGGCCGACGCTTCCGCCGAGCTGCTGGAACAAAGTCAGGCTGCTCGTCGCGGTGCCGATCTGCCGCGGCGCGACCGCACCCTGCACCACGAGGGTGAAGACCGAGAACACCGGGCCGACCCCGAGGCCCGTGATGAACATCCAGACGAAGAGGACGGGCAGCGGCGTGTCCGCCCGTAGGTTCGAAAGGAGGAACAGCCCGACGCCGAGGGTGACGCCGGCACCGAGCGCGAGCAGCTTGTAGCGCCCGGTGCGTGCCACGATCTGGCCCGAACCCATCGCGCTGATGATCAAGCCACCAAGTAGGGCGAGCAGCTGGTAACCGGACTGCGTCGCGCTCGAGCCGCCCACGACTTGGAACCAGCGCGGTAGGAACACGATCGGGGCGAAGAATGCCATCGAAGCGACGAACATCGCGATCACCGAGATCGTGAACGAGCGGTTGCGGAAGAGGCCGAGCGGGATCAGGGGCTCAGCAGCGCGCGACTCGACCCACACGAAGATCGCCGCGATCGCGAGCCCAAGGATGATGAGACCGCCCACCGCTGGGTCGCTCCAGTTGCCGGTCTGCTTGTTGGTGAGTCCGACAAGTAATGGCACGAGCGCACCCGCGAGCACCGACGCGCCGAGGTAATCGATCTTCGGCCTGGCTCCGCTGGGTCGGAACGTCGGCAGCGCGCGCCAGATCACCGCGAAAACGATCGCGCCGAGCGGAAGATTCACGAAGAACACCCAGTGCCAGCCGACCGTGTCGGTGATGACCCCGCCAATCGCGGGTCCGATCACCGAGCTCAGCCCGAAGATCCCGCCCACGAGACCTTGGTACTTTCCGCGCTCGCTCGCGTCGAACATGTCTCCGATGACCGCGAGAGCGACCGGAAACAGCGCCCCGGCGCCAAGACCTTGGATCCCCCGGAATGCGACGAACTGCCACATCTCCTGTGAGAGGCCGGAGAGCAACGACCCGATGAGGAACACCGAGACGGCGAAGAGGAGAATGGGTCGGCGACCGAAGAGGTCCGACAGCTTTCCGTAGATCGGCCCGCTTATGGTGGCCGTGAGGATGTACGCCGTAAACGCCCACGTGTAGATGTCGTTGCCGCGAAGGTCGGTCACGATCCGCGGGAGCGCGGTCCCGACGACGGTCTGATCGAGCGCCGCGAGGAACAGTCCAAGGAGGACCGCGGCGACGATCTGCGTACGGGTGCGTGGATCCACGCCAACGGGCACAGCGGTAGCGACGGCCTGCGTCATTCGGGTCGTACTCCTATCAAATGGGGTCTTGTGATTGAACAGCACCAGGGGCCAAAAGATTCGTTTCCTCGGATGCAATGTGTCTTTCCCAACGGAACAGGGGGCTCCGGTGCCCGCACGCGTTACCCGATCGGCTCCTGCGTGCCAATGTTGCGTGCGGCGAACGCGATCTGCATTTCGACCTGGCGGATCTGCTCGTCGACCACGAGCGAGCCATGGCCGGCGTCGAAGCGGTACTCCTCCAACTTCTTGCCGAGCTCCATGAGGCGCTCGCGGTAGATGTCAACGCTTCGCGAAGGGCACCGGGGATCGTTCTGTCCCACGAGAAGGAGCATTGGCACCTTGACGTTCTCTATGTAGGTGATCGGGTTGCTCCGGCGGTAGCTCTCGGGCACCTCGACCGGCGTGCCGCCGAAGAGATCGGCGTCGTACTTCTTGAGCGGCTCCATCTCGTCCTCGAACGCGGCGACGTAGTCGCCGATCGGGACGATCCCGATGCCGAGCGCCCAACGCTCCGGCTGAACCCCGAGGCCGAGAAGGGTGAGGTAGCCGCCCCACGATCCACCGGAAAGCACGGTGCGCTTTGGATCGGCGATGCCGACCTGGACGACCCAGTCGTGCACCTTCGCGATGTCCTCGAGCTCGGTGAGTCCGGGCTTGCCGACGATCGCGTCGCACCAGAGCTTCCCGTATCCGTTCGAGCCTCGGTAATTCACGAGGACGACGGCGAACCCGTGGTCAACCCATGCCTGATTCCGCGCCGAGAATTCGTCGCGATCGTGCGACTCGGGGCCGCCGTGGATGATGAAGATCGTCGGGTGCGGACGCACGCCTTTCGGTTCGGCGGCGAAAACGTGGATGCCGTCGACATCGATGTCCGCATAGGGCGTCCCCGCGGGCGCCGCCTCTCCGGGCGCCCGCAAGACGATGCCATCGCGTCCGCGGATGACCGGCGCCTCGGCCGCGCGCTGCCACATGTACCAGACGTCGCCGTCGGGACGGACCCGCGCCTCGCTCACGCTCCCAGGCTCGGTGGAGAGCCGCTCGATCTGCTTTGTCGCGAGATCGAGCCGGTAGAGCTCCCCCCGCCCGCGGTGGTCGTGCGCGATGAGGAGGGCCCGGGCATCCGGATACCAGTCGGCGGAAACCTCGCCGGGTAGATCGATGGCGAGCTCCTCATCGCGGCCGGCCGCCGCATCGAAGATGAGCGGGCGCTTCAGACCCTGGCGCTCGTGGAGCACGATGAGGCGCTGGTCTCCGGCGACCGGCGACCAGTGCGAGGGCTCGAGCCCCTTGCCGGGGCCGTCCCAGCGCTCGGCGACCTTCTGACCCTCGAGATCGAGGACCCGCAGCGCGCGGTTGCGGCTGTCGCCGTGCTCGCTGTGCGCGATCGCGAAGAGCCGCTCGTCGCGCGATATCCCCACCACCGCGGCGCTCTGGGGGTGCGAATACACGAGCTTCGGCTCGGCGTCGTCACGGACGAGATAGATCGTCGTGCCCTCGTCGCTGCGCGAGCGGCCGACGATCTCGAACGACGACGCGATCGCGATGCGCGCGCTGTACGCCGGCGCGAGCTGCTCGAGGATCGGCTCGGACCCGCCGCGGCCGAACAGCTCGACGCGGAAGTGGCCCAGCTCGTTTCCCTTCGCGTCGTCGAACCAGTAGATGCGCTTTCCGGCGGGATCGAGACGCGGTGGGACCATGTAGCCGGTGCCGGCGGGGCGATCGGTGACCTGCCGGTGTTCGTTCGCGGCGCGGTCCCACGCGTAGACCTCGAACTTGCCGCTCTCGTTCGAGATGTAGACAAGCCGGTCGGGGTTGTCCCGCGCCCACGTCGGAAAAGAGAGTCGCGCCGCGCGATAGCGTCGCTTCCATGTGGTCTCGGTGGCGGTGATCGTGGGGGCGGTCAAGAAAAACGAGTGTATGGGCGCGTCGATGGGACAGCGGAAGGGCTAGGTGGCCGTGGCGCTACCGCCGAGCAGCCGCGGGTGCGGCCTCCTTCGTGAGGGCCTCCTTCACTTTCTGGATGTTGTCGGCCCCGACGACTAAGCGGTTGTTCGTTGCCACGTAGGTCAGGTTCACGTTCACATTGGCGTCGGCGATCCGCCGGTAGAGGCTCGCGGACGCGCCCGGTTTGTCCTCTACGTCAATAACGACGACCGGCTGCTCGGTGCTGATCTTGAAGCCGGCCGACTCCAGCGCGCGCCGTGTCGCCTGCGCGTCCTTCGTGAGTATGTGGAGAACTGCCTCGCCACCGCAGGGGAATCCGGCACCGCCTTCGAGGTTGATGCCGGCCTTCGCGATCGCCTCAGTCGCCTTCGCAAGCGTCCCCGGACGGTCCGCGAGAGTGATGGTCAAGTCCTGCATCGTCTGCAATGCACACCTCCCAA